>NZ_VPEG01000013.1:0-94279 GCF_013417275.1 Acinetobacter sp. YH16038
GGAATCTTGGCTCTCCCACCTGGGCTCGAACCAGGGACCTGCGGATTAACAGTCCGTCGCTCTACCGACTGAGCTATGGGAGAATAGATTGGCTCTCCAACCTGGGCTCGAACCAGGGACCTGCGGATTAACAGTCCGTCGCTCTACCGACTGAGCTATTGGAGAATCTGCAAGCGATTATAGAGAGATTTAAAAAGGGGTCAAGGCACTTTTATAAAAAAGCTAAAAAAACTGAATCAAGTGTTTTAAAAATAATCAAAAATGATTGTAGTTCAAAATGTTATGTTTATGTAAACCTAGATTAAAGGTAGAGGGGTTGCGTGATTATTCGCTGCCATGGTTGCGAGTCGCTAAAACTACAAACAGGACTCATATAAATATTTAATCCAAAATGCAGACATAAAAAAACCCACTTCGCAATGAGTGGGTTTTTCAGAATCTTGGCTCTCCCACCTGGGCTCGAACCAGGGACCTGCGGATTAACAGTCCGTCGCTCTACCGACTGAGCTATGGGAGAATAGATTGGCTCTCCAACCTGGGCTCGAACCAGGGACCTGCGGATTAACAGTCCGTCGCTCTACCGACTGAGCTATTGGAGAATCTGATGCGCATTTTAGGCAGGAAAACAAAGACCGTCAATCAATTCCTGTAAAGAAATGAATCATTTGCTTTTTTAATATGCACCTCAGGCCTAAAAATAAAAAAATCACCCATAAAGGGTGATTTTTTAAGCTGGAAATAAAAAATTATTTCTCAACACCAGCAGGTTGACCTGCATATTTCGCGTTTGCGTAGTCCCAGTTCACCAGGCTTTCTAGGAAAGTAGAGATGTATTTAGGACGAGCGTTACGGTAATCGATGTAGTAAGCGTGTTCCCAAACGTCGATTGTCAACACAGCGATTTTGCCGTGCGCCATCGGAGTGTCAGCATTTGAAGTTTTAAGGATAGACAGGTTACCGTTTACTTCATCAGCAACTAACCAAGCCCAACCTGAACCGAACTGAGTTGCAGCAGCAGTTGCGAACTCTTCAGCGAATTTTTCGTAAGAACCGAAAGCTTCGTCAATTTTTGCAGCCAAAGCGCCAGTTGCTTTACCGCCACCGTTTTTAGTCAAGCAGTTCCAGTAGAATGTGTGGTTCCATACTTGCGCAGCGTTGTTAAATACACCTGCTTTAGATGAATCACCAGCAGTTGCTTTGATGATTTCTTCTAGAGTTTTGCCTTCAAGCTCAGTACCAGCGATCAGGTTGTTCAGGTTAACCACATAAGTGTTGTGGTGTTTGTCGTGGTGGTATTCTAAAGTTTCTTTGCTGATGTGTGGAGCAAGAGCGTCGTAGTCGTATGGTAATGGTGGTAAAGTAATGGTTGTCATGTTTTCAATTCCTTGCATTTTGCTGGGTTTTGACAATAAGTGGCGTTATTGTAATAGATTCTTAGGCAAAAATGGGCACTGTGTATAAATAACAATACAGAATAAAGCCTGAAAATTTAAAGATAAAGCCACTCATCTACTTGCCAATCGAAATTAAATCGGATTGTTTAATTCGAAATAACTATACTTAATATTAAATTGTTCTGAAATAGCTTTAGCCAGACGTTGTACACCATATTTTTCAGTGGCGTGGTGGCCGCAGGCATAATAATGCACATCCAGTTCCTGAGCATCATAAAAAGTACGCTCACTGACTTCGCCAGAAATATAAGCATCACAGTCTTGTGCCGCCGCTTTATGAATATAATCCTGTGCACCACCGGTACAGAAACCAACTTTTTGAATCAGGCTTTTTTCGGCAGGTAAATGTAGCGCATCATAACCGAGTCTTTCTGAAACATAGGCTTTGAATCCTTCTGGCTTCATGGCCTGTTTTAAATAACCAATATTCCCAATTGGACGGCGCTCATTCGGATCAAGCTGTTCCAGGTTTTCCAGTTCCAGCAGGTCTGCAATCGCAATATTATTTCCCAGCGTTGGGTGGCTGTCTAAAGGTAAGTGATAACCGACAAGCGAAATATCATGTTGGATCAGGCTTTTAATGCGTTTACCACGCATCCCGGTAATCGGATAGGCTTCACCTTTCCAGAAATAACCATGATGTACCAGTAACAAATCAGCACCTTGTTCAATCGCAGCTTCGATCGCAGTTTGGGAGGCAGTAACGGCACATAAAATTTTATTGACTTCAGCTCGGCCTTCGATCTGTAAGCCATTCGGTGCATAGTCCTTAAATTCGGAAGATGCCAAAGTCTGATCGCACCAGCGGATAATATCGTTTAAATTCGCCATAAAATTCCTGTCAGTTTATAAACTTGCCAATTCTTATTTATATGTCCAATTGTAACTAAAGCAGCACAAATCTCTGTGGATTTTTTTGTGTTTAGTTATGTATTTGGCATTACAATAGGATACAAATTACTTAGTCATCAACGAATTAAAATATTTTAGAGGATAGCAAAGTGCGCCGCACCTTTACATGGTTACCTTGGGTGTTACTGATTTTAGTCATTATCGGTTTTTTGGGGTGGCAGCAGCTGCAGAAACCTAAATCACCGATTGCGCCGGATGGCGTAAAAATGCCTGCTGAAAAAGTAGAACCGTTGATTGATACTTCGCGTTCTGGAGGGGTTGTCTCCTATAGTGCCGCCGTGAAAGTCGCAGCACCTGCGGTGGTGAATATCTTTACCACACAAAAAGTAAAACAGCAGGCGCATCCTTTACTGACAGATCCAGTCTTCCGTGAATTTTTCGGTGATCAGTTGCCAGACCAGTTTGGTCAAAGTCCAAATGAAAACAGTTTGGGTTCAGGTGTAATTGTACGTCCTGATGGTTATATCCTGACCAATAACCACGTGATTGCACAGGCAGACCAGATTGTGGTGGCCTTGCATGATGGACGTCGTGCCGAAGCCAAGGTCGTGGGTACAGACCCGGATACGGATTTGGCTGTAATCAAGATCGAACTTGAACAATTACCAGTTTTGCCATTCAAGCTGAGTGGTAATGAAGTCGGTGATGTTGTTCTGGCTATTGGTAACCCGTTCGGTGTCGGTCAAACCGTGACTCAGGGGATTATTTCTGCAACGGGCCGTTCTGATCTGGGCATCAATACCTATGAAGATTTTATTCAGACAGATGCTGCAATTAACCCGGGCAACTCGGGTGGTGCATTGATTGATGTGGCTGGTAACCTGATCGGGGTCAATACAGCAATTTTCTCGCAAACAGGTGGCTCGCTGGGGATTGGTTTCGCGATTCCAGCTAAAATCTGTCAGCAAGTGATGAATGCAATCCTGAAAGATGGCCGTGTCGTTCGTGGCTGGCTGGGTATCAGTCTGTTGCCGACAGAACGTAATGATGTATTGCAACCTAAAGAATCAGGTGTAGTGGTCGCTGAAGTGCTGGAAAATGGACCTGCAGCAAAAGCTGGCATCCAGCGTGGTGATAAAATCATTAAGGTGAATAATGAAGTGATTACTTCTGCCTCACATCTGATTAATTTTGTGGCTTTACAGGCACCAAACAGTACCGTTCAGATCGAAGTAGAGCGCGCTGGAAAAACCATGACACTGGATGTGGTGATTAGTGAACGTAAAACGCAAAGTAGTTCTTCACAATATATTCCTTTACCAGGCCAGTAATTTTTTTCTTAAGAAAAATCCCTCCATGTGAGGGATTTTTTTATGCACGATTGATTTACTTTAGATACAAAACAAAAATATTTTATGTGAATTAAATCATTTAACTTCATTGAATAAAAATCAAAAAGAGTAAAGAACAATGAGTTTTATGACTGCAGATCAGGCCAAAATTTTATCGGACGTGGCTAATTTAAATATTGAAATGTACAAGCCACGTTTGGCTCAACTGATTGAAGACAATGCCCGACTAGGCAATACCGCTGTGCTAACGGTATTTCCAAAACATTTACCCTTGGAAGAGATTCGCGGTCTATCGGCAGAGTTGACTGACCTGGGCTATAACGTACGCTTTGAGGTAGAGGAGTTCTATTACAGGTTCAATGTGTACTGGCTATAACTTTATCAACTGTTCAAAAATAGGCTTATTCAGGCATATATCTTGCTGTATTCATCTCATAGTTCAAATGTGAGAGTTTTATGTCTTTGTTTATTCACTCTGCAGCACAGGCACATGCGCCTTATGTAGTGCTTTCCTCCGGCTTGGGCGGACATGCCAGTTTCTGGAATCCTCAAATTAGAGTTTTACAGCAGCATTTTCATGTAGTCACTTATGATCAGGAAGGCTGTCATTCAGATTCTGAACTCTTGCCCACACCTTATTCGATTGACCATATGGCCTGCCAGATTCTGGATTTATTGATCAATGATGGCATTCGAGAGTTTCATTTTATCGGGCATGCGTTGGGCGGACATATCGGCATGCAACTGGCGACCTATCAAGCTGAAAGAAAGTTTAAGCTGCTCAGTCTGACCATGTTAAATGCCTGGGGAGAGCTTGATGCCCATACGCAGAAATGTTTCGAGGCACGGACTTCGTTATTGGTGAATAGCGGAGCAGAGGCATATGTGAGAGCACAGGCTTTATTTCTTTATCCGCCGCAGTGGATCTCAACCCATATTGATCAGTTAACCGAAGCAGAAAATAAGCAGTTATTAGACTTTCCACCGATCCAAAATGTTCTGGCGCGTCTACAAGCCGTGCAGGCTTTTAAACTAAACGAAGAGCATCAGCAAGTATTAAAAGATGTTCCAATCCATCTGATTGCCAATCAGGATGATTTTCTGGTGCCTTATCAACGGTCACAGCAATTACAACAATGCCTGCCTCATAGCCACCTCAGTTTGCTTGATACAGGTGCACATGCATCTACCGTGACCGAAACGGATCAGGTCAATCAGCTGATCCTTTCCTTCTTGATTTCCCCTTAGTTTGAAGATTTTTTTAAAGCCAGACCTCGTGTCTGGTTTTTTATTTTTTCTAATCAATTATTTTTGTAGCATCAGCATGGTTTTTACTTCGAATTGATGCGTGAACTGCAAATGCACAAATTGCTACGAGTGCACTTCAATGAAACAGTATGTGCAAAATTGACTCATAGGTAAAAATGGTTATTTTACTAAAAATTCAAAAAATAAAATATTAAGTATTTGATATATATTAATTAAATATAGTTGGCACACGCTTTGCAATGTTTATCTTGTAAATAAAATTCCTGAAGTGGAATCAGAAATTTGAATAAGTGTTAAAAATAATGAGGTGTGAAAATGAAAATAGGTGTCTTCTGTCCAATCGGAAATAATGGCTGGTTACTCTCTGAAAATGCACCGCAGTACATGCCGACTTTTGAGTTAAACAAACAAATCGTACAGCGTGCTGAGCACTATGGTTTCGATTTCGCACTTTCTATGATCAAGCTGCGTGGCTTTGGTGGCAAGACTGAATTTTGGGAACATAACCTGGAAACGTTTACCCTGATGGCAGGTCTTGCGGCTGTCACCAGCAAAATTAAAATTTTCGCAACTGCCGCAACTCTGGTGATGCCACCTGCAATTGTCGCGCGCATGGCATCAACCATTGATTCGATTTCAAATGGCCGTTTTGGTCTGAATGTCGTAACTGGCTGGCAGCCACCTGAATATACCCAAATGGGTATGTGGCCAGGTAATGACTATTTTGGCAAACGCTATGAATATCTGTCTGAATATGTACAAATTCTGCGTGAACTTTGGGCGACTGGTAAATCAGACTTTAAAGGCGAACATTTCCAGATGGAAGATTGCCGTGTTAGCCCACGTCCACAAGCCGACATGAAGATTATCTGTGCAGGTCAATCTGATGCAGGTTTAGAGTTTTCTGCACAATATGCTGACTATAACTTCGTGTTTGGTAAAGGCCTGAATACTCCAACAGCTTATGCAGAAATTAATGACCGCCTCAAAGAAAAAACAGATGTGACTGGCCGTGATGTACAGACTTATGTGCTGTTTATGGTGATTGCTGCAGAAACTGATGAAGAAGCGCAAGCCAAATGGCAGCACTATAACGATGGTGCTGATATGGAAGCGATTAACTGGCTGATGAATCAAGGCGGTAAAGATACCACTTCCGGTGCAGACACCAATATCCGTCAAATGGCTTCTAGCGTATCTCCAGTGAATATCAATATGGGTACGCTGGTGGGTTCTTATGAAAATGTGGCACGAATGTTGGATGAAATTGGTGAGATCAAAGGTACGGAAGGCGTACTACTAACTTTTGATGATTTTATTCAAGGGGTTGAAGACTTTGGTCAAAAAATCCAGCCGCTAATGAAATGCCGTGATCATATTGTCATTGAAGATGAAGCCCCAGTTTTGGAGAAAAGCGCATGAGTGAATCAGTCGTAACAGCCGGTTTTACGGAAAAACTCGGCACAGGAAAAACGCTTAAAGCGGAACCCGAAGCGATTTGTCTTGCACCAGAACAGACAGCCTTGATTGTGATTGATATGCAAAATGCCTATACCTCTCAGGGTGGCTATCTGGATCTGGCGGGCTTTGATGTCTCGAAAACCAAGCCCGTGGTTGAAAATATTAAAAAGGCCGTTGATGCCGCACATGCAGCCGGTATTCAGGTGATTTATTTCAAAAATGGCTGGGATGCAGAATATAAGGAAGCGGGTGGTAAGGACTCTCCAAATTTCCATAAATCCAATGCCTTAAAGACCATGCGTAAACGTCCTGAATTACAGGGGCAATTATTAGCAAAAGGTGGTTGGGATTTTGAGCTGATTGATGAGTTAAAACCACTGCCACAAGACCTGGTGATCGAAAAGCCACGTTATAGCGGTTTCTTTAATACCGCGCTGGACAGCATGTTGCGTGTAAGAGGAATTCGCAATCTGGTCTTTGTGGGGATTGCCACCAACGTGTGTGTGGAGTCGACACTACGTGATGGCTTCTTCTTAGAATATTTTGGTATCGCACTTGCTGATGCCTGCCATCAGGCCGGTCCAGTCGAAGCGCATGAAGCCAGTCTGTATAACATCAAGACTTTCTTTGGCTGGGTATCAGATACCAAAAATTTTGTAGAGACCTTTCAAAAAGAAAGTGAGTCACTAAAAGAAACTAAATTAGCTGTAAGCGCATAAAGAATTAAAGAACAGAATTAAGGAAAAAATAGTATGCCTAAAGAAATCATTATTCCAGCAGGAACATCGAAACCATTAGCACCGTATGTACCGGCAACCAAGGCAGACAATATCGTGTATGTATCCGGTACATTGGCCTTTGATGAAAACAATAATGTGGTGCATGTCGGTGATGCCGCAGCACAGACCCGTCATATTCTGGAAACTATCAAGCGTGTGATTGAGGAAGCAGGCGGCAGTATGGATGACGTGACCTTTAACCATGTCTTTGTCAAAGACTGGGCAGATTATGCTGCGATTAATGCAGTTTATGCAGAGTATTTCCCGGGAGATAAGCCGGCACGGTATTGCGTACAGACAGGTTTAGTCAAACCTGATGCGCTGGTCGAAATTGCTTCGATTGCCCATGTATAAGTCGATCTACCTGATTCAATCTCATTACTAGATGCCCCAGGTCTGAAACTGAATATTGACTTGGGGGCGGGAGAACAGCATGAATGCCAAACTATCTAAAATCATCACAGAAACAGTTGCAGAAAATAACGCATTAAATAAGGTTTTGGCGACTAACGCATCAGATGACATCTTTACCCAAGTTGATCAGCAGATTTTCCGTCAAGGCATGTCCAATCTCGGGGCTGCAGTCAATGTCATTACCACGCAAGGTGAGGCAGGACAGGCAGGATTTACTGCCTCAGCCGTATGTAGCGTGACGGATACACCACCAACGTTGCTGGTGTGTCTGAACCGTTCTGCTTCAGTTTATGAAACCTTTAAAAAGAATCAGGTGTTGTGTGTGAATACCCTGGCATCACATCAACAACATCTTTCCAATCTGTTTGGTGGAAAAACACCAATGGCAGAGCGTTTCAGTCAGGGGAACTGGAAAACTTTGGTGACCCAGTCACCTGTACTTGAGGATGCCTTAGTCAGTTTTGACTGCGAGGTGGTCCAATGTTTATCCGTAGGCAGTCATGACGTGCTGTTCTGTGAGGTGAAAGCGATGTGCCAGAGTCAAGGCAATGCGCTGATGTACTTCAACCGTTCTTACTGTGAGCCACACAAAATGTGCTAATTCAATTCAATCCTAATCAAGGAGGGGAAGCCGATGCAAGAAAAAGAAACGTGGTTTCCAAAATTTAAGCCTTACCAAGGCAATCTCGATACCACACCCGTGCAAACAGATGAATATCTGCCTGCTGGAAAAAGTATTATTCTCGGGTTGCAGCATGTGTTTGCCATGTTTGGCGCAACCGTGCTGGCACCCTTATTAATGGGGTTTGATCCCAATCTCACGATTTTCATTACTGGGATTGGGACCATTTTATTTTTCCTGATCACGGGCGGTCGATTGCCTAGTTATCTGGGATCAAGCTTTGCCTTTATTGGTGCGGTCGGAGCAGTGACGGGTTATTCAGGGGTTGGAGCCAATCCAAATATAGGATTAGCCCTTGGCGGTACGATTGCTTGCGGTATTGTTTATGCCTTGATTGGTCTGCTGGTGATGAAAACTGGCACCAACTGGATTGAAAAACTGATGCCGCCAGTAGTGACAGGCGTGATCGTGATGATCATCGGTTTGAATCTGGCACCCGTCGCGATTAAGAGTGTTTCAGCGAATCAGTTTGATTCGTGGATGGCATTAATCACCATTATCTGTATCAGTGTGATTGCTGTGTTTACCCGAGGAATGGTACGCCGTCTGTTATTGTTGTTGGGCTTATTATCTTCCTACCTGATTTACTTTCTTTTCACCAACGTGATGGGCTTCGGACCTGCGATTGATTTTACCAAGGTCAGTGAAGCAGCATGGTTTGGTTTGCCGAATTTCCAGAGCCCGGTCTTTGAAATGAATGCCATGCTGATGATTGCACCAGTAGCGATTATTTTAGTGGCAGAAAATCTGGGGCACTTTAAAGCTGTATCTGCGATGACTGGTAAAAACCTGTCGCCATATATGGGCCGTGGTTTCTTTGCTGATGGGGTGTGTACTTCATTGTCAGCTTCTGTCGGTGGTACAGGCATGACCACTTATGCCGAAAATATCGGTGTAATGGCAGTCACCAGAGTTTATGCAACCACTGTATTTGTCTTTGCTGGTATCTTCGCAATTTTACTCGGACTTTCGCCTAAATTTGGCGCAGTGATCAGTACCATTCCAGTGGCTTTATTGGGTGGTGCATCGATTGTCGTATTTGGTCTGATTACGGTGGCTGGTGCGAAAATTTGGGTAGATAACCGTGTTGATTTCACCAAGAACAGTACGCTGATTATTGGTGCCGTGTGTCTGATCATGGGTACAGGGAACTATAGCTTGCAGATCGGTGGTTTTGATCTGGGTGGTATTGGTACCGCAACCTTAGCCGCAATTCTATTGAATCTATTCCTGAATCGTGGTGAAGATAAAGAATTACCAGCATCTGAACCAGCTGAAACTGTAACCGAAGTTGAGGCTAAGCCAGTCGTTTAAAATGAGGAGCATTTTTTGAGTCATACAATTGCATTTTTAGGACTCGGGGCAATGGGCTGGCATATGGCCTCCCATTTGCCAAAACTCGGACATCAGGTGTGGGTCTGGAACCGTACTGAACAGAAAGCTGTAGCGCATGCCGAAACTTTTGTAACGCAGGCAGTTGGTATTGAGCAGGCGGTTCAGGCAGATTTTATCTTTTCCTGTTTACCGACCAGTCAGGATGTAGAAGCATTGATTGCAGCTCATCCACCCAAACAAGGTGCAATCTGGATTGACTGTACCAGTGGTGTACCGGAATCAGCACAGAAACTGGCGAAGCTCTTGGAGCAACAAAGCAGTTTTTATCTGGATGCACCGGTTTCTGGCCAAACCATTGGAGCGGAACGCGGTACTTTAACTGTGATGGTCGGAGGCAATGAACAAGCCTTTGAACAAGCCAAACCGATTATTGAAGCCTTTGCTGGTCTGATTGAATATGTGGGAGAAAGTGGTTCTGGTTTTGCGGTAAAAGCCGTGAATAATACCCTAATGGCGACTCACTTGTGGGCCCTGGCTGAAGGGCTGACTGTACTGAAAGGACAGGGCGTTGATTTAAGCAGTGCACTAAACTGTATTAATCATTCTAGCGGTAAAAGCAGCATGTCGGAAAATATCATGGCGCAGCGTGTACTGAACCGTGAGTTTCACAAGACCTTTGCACTGGATTTGTTGCAGAAAGATATTGGCATTGCTTTGGAGCTGGCACAACAACAGCAACTGGATTTAACGGTGATGTCTTTGGTTCAGCAGGAGTTTCAGCAGATTTCCAAGCCACAGGCCAGCCAGCTGGATTTCTCCGCTGCGGTGCAAGGCTTGGAGCAACGTACTCAAATTGAATTAAGAGGATAATCTTTTCAAACAATATTAAAGACAGTGTTAAAGAAGTTATAGCTATAGATATATCAGTTTAAAATTTAAAAAGCCGGGAATTTTAATTCCCGGCTTTATTTATTCATTAAGCAGCTCAATAGCCTAAGTAAATCTTAATTCTGCTGATTTGCCTGATATTCCTGAATCACTTCAAGCGCTGCACGGAAGGCTTCCTGAGTAGCAGGGGCACCGCAGTAAGGCAGGCTATGCAGTAGCACTTCCTGAATTTCTTCAACTGTTGCACCATTATTCAAAGCGCCACGAACATGGCCTTTCAATTCAGTTGGGCTTTTTTGCGCGGTAAGAAAAGCAATGGTAATTAAAGAACGGTATTTACGTGGTAAAATCCCTTCACGTTGCCAGGTCGAACCCCAGGCATGTTCATTAATCCAGTCCTGTAAAGGTTGGGTAAAAGGAACTGTATTGTTCTGAGCGCGCTTTACAAAGCTTGCACCCATCACTTCAGTACGGACTTTCAAGCCATTTTCATAATCTTGTTGTGACATCATTGACCCTCAATTTTATTATGAGTCTAGCTTAACGTTTTATCTCTTAAATACCATCGTGCAATAGTCGTAAAAAAGTGGCTGAATAGCCACTTGTGATATTCCAAAGTGAAATCAGGAAATAACCTCACTTTGGCAAGCAAGATCCGATTTAGATAAAAGTTCTATCTAAGGACTGGTTGAATGTGAAGGTGCACTTTGAACTGAAGTATCAGTACCTGTTGCATCTGCTTTCGAAATATGAGGATTTTCAAGTTCCAATACTTCCTGTAAATGCAGATCGAAGACATCAGTCAACATGCTGTCGTAGCGACACGCATTATAGTCCAGCAACTTATTGGCTTCTTCTTCATTAATAAAGCCTTGTTCATGCGCATCAGCCACATGATCAGCAAAACTGAGTCCTTTAAATTGACCTTTGTTTTCGGCTTTTTTAAAGCGATCCCAAAGTTGCTCAATCTCCAGTAACATGGTGAAGGTTGATTCCATACGACCATTCACATCATCTTCCGCTGTGCTATAGAAAACATGCTTTTTCAGTACTTTCCGGAAAGCGTTATCTTCCATCATGACATTTGCGACTTCCTGTTTAAGTCGGTCAGATGGCTTCGCGACAGGGCGGCCAAATGGGAAACAGATAAGTTTGACCATGCCAGCAGCAACACCCACCGGGAAATTTGCAAACAGGTCATAAAACGCTTCCTGAGCCGTATATAAAGATTTCTCAATTGCCAATTGTGCATGCAGACGTTCAGCTTCAGTTTTTTTGCTATGTTCAAAGAATTTCAGGATTGCCGTCGCAATAAACAGATGGGCATGAATATCAGCCAGACGGCCAGAAAGCATTTCCTTGCGTTTAATATCACCGGCAAGTAAACCCAGACACATATCTGCAGTCAGGGCAAAGTTGGCACTGAGCCGGTTAATAATCTTGTAATAAGGACGGGTAAAATCAACTGCACTTTGTGGCGCAGCACTTGAACCACCGCTAAAAGCATAGGCAAAAGAGCGGGCAGTCCGGTTAAAGGTATAACCCAGATGCTTAAATAACATAATATCGAATGGATTCAGAGCGGCTTTTGGGTCTTCAGCTTGCAGAAGCTGTAATTCTTCATATAGATAAGGATGGCAACGCATTGAGCCTTGACCAAAGATCATCAATGAACGGCTCAGAATATTGGCGCCTTCGACTGTAATCGATACTGGAATGGCCTGATAGTTGAGAGCCAGGAAGTTACGAGGCCCCATTTGAATAGCACGACCGCCCACGACATCCATACCATGATTGACGATTTTACGCATGGTCTCTGTGGCATAGTATTTGGCAATCGCGGTCATAACTGCCGGCTTACCACCTTGATTCAAGCCACAAGTCACTAAATAACGGAATGCTTCCAGCATATAGGCATCACTGGCAATTTCACTATTGGCTTCCTGTACGCCTTCAAATTTACCCACTGAAATCTTGAATTGCTGACGGATTCGCGAGAACGCACTGACATTCAGATAAGTCATTTCAGCACTGGAGGTAGACAAAGCCGGTAGGGAGATACCACGACCAACCGCTAGACATTCCATCAGCATACGCCAGCCTTTACCGGCATTTTTCACGCCACCAATGATCCAGTCTAAAGGAATAAATACATCCTTACCTTCAACAGTACCATTCATAAAAGGGGAGCCAGGATTATGACGTGGACCGACTTTTACCCCTTCATGATTGGCCGGTAGCAAGGCACAAGTAATCCCATAATCCGTTTTATCACCGAGTAGATGGTCAGGATCATACATTTTAAAAGCTAGACCGACGACAGTAGCAATCGGTGCTAAGGTAATCCAGCGTTTGGAGAAATTCATTCTCAGTCCCAAGACTTCCTGACCTTCAAACTGTCCATAGCAGACCACACCGGTATCTGGAATCGCACCGGCATCTGAACCGGCTTCAGGACTGGTCAGACCAAAACATGGGATTTCTTCACCTTTGGCCAGACCGGGTAAATAACGATCTTTTTGCTCATCGGTACCATAATGTAGTAACAACTCACCCGGCCCAAGTGAGTTAGGCACCATACAGCTCACAGCAGCAGTGAGAGAGCGTGAAGAAATTTTGCTCATCACCCGGCTTTGAGCAAATGAACTAAAGGCACGACCGCCGTATTCTTTGGGAATAATTAGTCCCAAGAAGCCATTATCTTTAATATATTGCCAGATATGTTCAGGCAGCATTTTCTTCTCATGAATTTCCCATTCATCCAGCATGCTACACAGCGTTTCGACTTCGTTATCCAAGAATGCCTGTTCCTCAATGGAAAGTTTTGGATAAGGATAGCTATTAAAGGTTTCCCAGTTCGGCGCACCCATAAAGAGTTCTTTTTCCCACCAGCTGGTGCCGGAATCAAGGGCCTCACGTTCTGTCGGGCTAATGCTCGGCATAGCATCCGCTAAAGCTTTATAGGCTGGCCTAGAAATGAAAGACATACGTAAAGGTTCGATCATGACGACCAGACTGATCAGAATCAAAGGAATACCCAGAATCAGTGACCAAGGACTGATAAAGGCACAAACCACTGACATGACAATCAGGGTAATTGCCCCAGTGGTACGGGAGAGTTGAAAAAAGAAAATCGCCCATAAACTGGCAATGAGAAGAAGTACGGCGAAAATAAATAGCATTGTTATATTTCTCCAGGGTCATACAATTGTGATGCTGCCGATCTCCCTAAGGTGTCTTCATAAGACTTGATCAATTTTTTTACATCGCTTAAGCAACTGGCAAATTCACAATTGTTGTTGTGAGAACGATCGTTATTAAATATTTCAACGATATATTGAAGTGTTTTATCTGTTTTTGAGATTGTTTGAAAAATGCACAGTCTTCAAGTGAGAACACGCAAAGAAATGTGAAGATAAGTAATAACTTAATCTTTAAGAGAGGGTAGTTAAAATAATTAAAAAGTGAACAAATATAAATTTAGTTAGGCATAAAAAAGCCCTCTACTTGAGAGGGCTTTGATCTAAGTCATTTTAAGCTTCAATTGCCTGTACAGCGATTTTCTTCGCTGGATCAACTTTACGGCGTACTTCTGGAACCGGTTCGCCGTAGTATTGACGATCCGCAAAGTAACTTGAACGTACCATCGGTGCTGACCAGATATTCTTAAAGCCAAGCTTACGGCCATGTTCTGCATAACGTTCGAATTCTTCTGGTGTTACAAAACGGTCGATTGGTGCATGCTGTTTAGATGGCTGTAGATACTGGCCAATGGTTACATAATCTACGTCATGCGCTTTCAGGTCATTTAACAGAGCGAGAACTTCTTCTTCAGTTTCACCGATACCGACCATCAAACCACATTTGGTTGGAATTTCTGGGCAATAATCTTTAAACATTTTCAAAAGATTTAAAGAGTGCTGATAATCAGAACCTGGACGCATGGCTTTATACAGACGTGGCACAGTTTCAATGTTGTGGTTAAACACGTCTGGTGGACATTCAGTCATGATGCGTAGAGCAATGTCCATACGACCACGGAAATCAGGTACCAGAATTTCTAGCAAAGTCTTTGGACTCAAAGCACGAGCTTCTTTAATACAGTCTACAAAATGCTGTGCACCGCCATCCAATAGGTCATCACGGTCTACTGAAGTGATGACTGCATACTTCAGACCCAGGTTGGCAATTGTTTCTGCCATATGACGCGGTTCATCTGGATCGAGCGCATTTGGACGACCATGTGCTACATCACAGAACGGACAGCGACGCGTGCAAATATCACCCATAATCATAAAGGTTGCTGTACCCCCACCAAAACATTCAGGCAGGTTCGGACAGGCAGCCTCTTCACATACGGTATGCAGTTTTTGCTGACGAAGTGTAGTTTTAATACGCTGAACTTCCTCGGGAGCGGCCATTTTCACGCGGATCCAGTCCGGTTTACGTGGCGTTTCAACCGTAGGAACAACTTTTACAGGAATACGGGCGACCTTTTCTGCGCCGCGAAGTTTGATACCCTGTTCAGGTTTACGGTTTTCAGACATATATAACTTTTCCACTGTTTTGAAGGAGGGAGATAAATCAAAGTTAACACTTTTTTAATTATAACGAAACTCGGGTGAAATAGGGCGAAAAGGATTATTCATTTAAAAAATGTTCTTATCACACAATATATGTAAGTTAAATACACCAAATTGGCAGCAATTACGTCATAATATAGCGTAGATTAAAGCAAAATTTTTTAATTTTAAGGAGCGTTGAATGCCACGTAAAAAAGAGGTCGTTAGTGGGACTTTCGTTAAGTACGATGCGGTAGTTCTAGGTTCAGGCCCTGCGGGCGAAGGCGCGGCAATGAAACTTGCCAAATCGGGTAAGCGTGTTGCAATTGTGGATATGCGTGAACAGCTGGGTGGTAACTGTACTCACGTAGGTACGATTCCAAGTAAGGCATTGCGTCAAACGGTATCCAGCATTATCCGTTATCAACGTGATCCAATGTTTCAAAAAGTAGGTGAATGGAAACAATTCACCATGAAACAGGTACTGCGCAATGCACATAAAGTGATTCAGCAGCAGGTGGATACTCACTCACGTTTTTATGACCGTAACAAGATTGATATCTATCATGGTCGTGCTTACATTCAAGACGCAAATACGATCTTTGTATTTACACCAGATGGCATAAAAGAAACTATTATGTTCCAGCAACTGGTGATTGCAACTGGTTCACGTCCATACCGTCCAGAGATTCTTGATTTCAATCATCCACGTGTATTTGATTCAGACAAAATTCTGGATCTGGATTTCTCAATCCAAAAAATCATTATTTATGGCGCAGGTGTGATTGGCTGTGAATATGCATCGATCTTTATTGGATTGGGACATAAAGTTGACCTGATCAACACCCAACCAAAACTGCTCAGCTATTTAGATGATGAAATTTCTGATGCATTGTCTTATCACTTACGTGAACAGGGTGTATTGATCCGTCATAATGAACAGATCGATTTCCTTGAAACTTCTGATGATTATGTGGTTCTGCATACACAAAGCGGCAAGAAAATTAAGGCAGATGCGATTCTGTGGTGTAACGGCCGTTCAGGGAATACTGACGGTTTAGGTCTTGAAAATATTGGCCTGAAACCAAACAGTCGTGGTCAATTAACCGTAAATGAGCAGTATCAGACTGAAGTCGAAAATATCTATGCGGCAGGTGACGTGATTGGCTGGCCATCACTGGCTTCTGCTGCCTATGACCAAGGTCGTTGCGCAGGTGCCAACATGAGCGGTGAACAAGACGTTGCACCGGTGACTGATATTCCGACTGGTATTTATACCATTCCGGAAATCTCTTCAATCGGTAAAACTGAGCAGCAGTTGACTGAAGAAAAAATCCCGTATGAAGTGGGTCAGGCTTCTTTCCGTCATCTGGCGCGTGCACAGATTACTGGTGATACGGTTGGTGAATTAAAGATCCTGTTCCATCGCGATACGCTGGAAGTTCTGGGTGTGCATTGCTTTGGTAATAATGCATCAGAGATTATCCATATTGGTCAGGCAGTCATGAACAGCCCGAACAATACGATCAAGTATTTTGTGGAAACTACATTCAACTATCCAACGATGGCAGAAGCTTATCGTGTGGCAACATTGAATGGTATGAACCGTTTATTCTAATTTGATTTATTCAGGTTAGATCAAAAACCCGCAAGTTCGATTTGCGGGTTTTTTATTTTATAGATTGAAAAAGTTCAATCTGGTCAGTAAGTCTAGTGATTAAGCTGCCATTTTGCGGCATTCTTCAGCACAGCGACGGCAAGCTTCGGCACATTGCTGGCAATGATCATCCTCATGATGGCCACATTCTTCTACACAATAATCGCAAGCTTTAGCACATAGCTCGCAAATCTCTTTGATAAATGGAGATTGCTTTTGTTGCATGCGGGCGCAGAGCTGACACAGATCAGCACAGTCCAGACAGCGCTGGATACATTCCCGCATCATTTCTAAATGTTCTTCTTTCAGGCAGGCACTGGCACAGTTAGTACAGGCCAGAGAGCAGGTCATACATGCGCGAACACAATCTGAAAACTGAATCTCGTTCATTTTCTTCTCCTTTTTGCAGCTATAGCAATGGCTTGTTTTTTTAATACGCTAAGCAGAAAAGGAAAAATACACTAGGCAGTTTGAGTGAGAAAAAGTAATCCGATTGCCGGTTTTGTTAAAAGCTGTATTTTTAAAAAATTTAATTTAAAACCTCTATCCTGATATTCCCAAAATAGGATGACTAAAAATTTAAAAATAAAACCATTGAGGCGGTCATTCCTCAATGGCGGAAAATCTACATGATGAGTCGTTATTGTCGAAGGCTTAAATGACCTTTCTCTTTATTATATTTTTATGGTGATTAAAATGGACGACTACCTGCCAGGCTGATACGTTTTAATAAACGGCGCTGATCAGTAGGGAAAGGACGGCGTGAATGTAGAGTAACCTGATTGTCCCAGAACACGATATCGCCTGCTTCCCAATGGTGCTCATAAGCGAATTCAGGTTTTAAGATATGCTCACGTAATTTTGCAATCAGTTCACTACCTGCCTGATCGTCATAATTCACTAATTCAACTTCAGTATGGGTATTTAACCAAAGTGCTTTACGGCCAGATTCAGGATGGGTGCGTACCAGTGGGTGCGGATAGGCATGACCTAAAATTGGCTGATCTTTAAAGCGATATTTTGGCATATTTCCCGCATACGCATTACCACCTTTATTGCTCTGGAAGCGTACAAATGGATTATAGGTAATGAGCTGTAACTGATCGATTTTTGCTTTGGTTTTTTCATCTAAGGCTTCATAAGCCTTGATGGTATTGATCCAGGACGTCTGGCCACCGTCTTTTGGCAGTTCAATGGCATAGAGTAAAGAGCCAAAAGATGGTAGGGGTGTCCACTGGTGATCGGCATGCGGTGCAAGTTCACCATGACCGGTGTAATCCCCTTGACCGACTGCATTGGAAACTGGTACGACATCAGGTGGAGTGCCCGTATCTGTTTTAGAAGCCAGCACTGGCGTGTCGGCATCTGGACGGAAAATCGAACCGAAATAGGTGGCAAATGCCAGATACTGTAGATCATCCAGACTTTGATTCTTAAAGATCAGGATCAAATGTTCAGCCAGAGCCTGCTTCAGACGCAGGATGGTTTCGCCAGATTGGGCTTTGCGGGCATCGAGGCCATAAACCACTGCGCCTAGGGCCTGATTTGCCTGCGGGACAATTTTGATTTCATCAGTATTCTGGAACTGATCTTGCTGATGCCAGCGTGGTGCATCGTGAATGGCTTGTGAAAGTTGGGTCAAGCTTGTCATTGGAAAGTCTCTGAATTTTCTTGTTGCAGAAAATCTAAAAAAAACCAGAGCAAAAATAAAATCAAAAGAATTGCTAAACTTATGAAAAAATTAATAAAAATATCTAAATGATTGATTTGATATCTTTTAATTAAAATGGCAAAACAAAGTCCTAAAGCTGCTGAAAAATGTCAAATATTTGACAATCAGTGTGCGCAAAAAGCCTGATTAAAGTACTCAAACAGTTCTGGAGTCTGGCTCCAGAGCAATAGAGAAATAGCGAGGAGAAGTACCATTGCTATCGCAATGGAAAGCTTGAGCAGAAAGGTGGAATCAGTCATGTACGATTTGCTCCTCATTTACCCATAAGTGCACCAGTACGCCAAAAATACTTAAGGCAATCGACAGCATCCATACCGCATTATAATTGCCACTCATGTCATGGTTTACACCGCCGAGCCAGCCGCCAAAGAATGAACCGACCTGATGGGTAAAGAATACAATCCCGCTGAGCATGGTCAGATATTTCACGCCAAACATATTGGCAACAATACCGTTGGTCAGTGGTACGGTAGAAAGCCATAATAATCCCATGATGACACCAAACGCATAGACCGTCCAGGTGCTTAAAGGCAGCATCAGAAAGGCGATAATCGCAAGCCCGCGCAGACCGTATAAGCCCATTAGCAGACGTGGTTTGGAATACTTTCCACCGAGCCAGCCAGCCGTATAGGTACCGACAACATTAAACAGGCCGACCAGCGCCAGGAAAATGGTGCCAGTTGTAGCATTAAATCCATGATCAATCAGATAACCCGGCAGGTGAATCCCGATAAAGACCACCTGAAAGCCACAGACAAAAAAGCCCATCGCCAGAAACCAGAACGGCTTATGGTTTTTGACTACCACTAAAATCTGTTTAAAACTAAGTGATACCTTATTCGGTGCACGGACTGCATTTGGATCGACATACATCGGGGCTTTTAGCATCCAGGCCAAAGGTACAATCAAAGCGATTAAAATTGAGCTAACGACAAGTGCTGCTGACCAGCCGACATTCTGTAAAAGTAATAATGTTGAAGGCAGCATAATAAACTGGCCGAAGGAGCCTGCTGCACTAGCAATCCCCATTGCCAGACTGCGTTTTTCAGGTGGTGCAGCTCGTCCAACCGCAGACAATAAAACCGGGAAAGAAGTGGCAGACAAAGCCAGACCTAAAATCAGTCCGACGCTGAGATTCAATAATAATCCAGTCGAACTGACAGCCATCAATAACAGGCCAAGCGCATATAAGGCACCGCCAATGGCAACGACAATCTTGCTGCCATATTTATCAGCGAAGGCACCAGTAATGGGCTGAACAGCACCCCAGATCAGGTTCTGCATGGCAATGGCTAAACTAAAGACATTATGACCCCAGCCAAATTCTTCACTCATTGGCACCAGATACAGGCCAAATGCATGACGAATCCCCAAAGATAAAGCCAGAATAATGGCAGCGCCAATCAGCATAAAAATCAGGGTTCTGGAAAATTGACTGTCAGCCATAAGTCATTCATGCATATAAAGTTGATAGGTATAGTATTCGATTCAACCTAGAGAGGCGATAAAATAAAAATTAATCAAACGATAAATTTTTTTTATAGCTATATAAAATGCCTAAACGCAGAACAACGGCCGTAGCCGTTGTTCTGAAGCATTCAGTTTTTTAATGAAAGAATTAATTGATTAAAAGCGCATCCCGAATCCGGCATAGGCCAGAATTGGATTGACTTCAATATCGGCTTTGGAGCGAATCAGTTCACCTAGATTTGCATCTGTTACCGTAATCGTGGTGTCATTTTTCAGATGAGCATAAGATACAGAACCTACCGCGAACCAGGTATCATTAAAGTCATAAGTGAAGCCGACAGTCGCGACAGGAGCAAAAGCATCAGACGCTTCCAGATCAACTTTTGGATTAGCACTACTTTCTATCCCATCTAGAGAAGCGCCAGCTTTGCCTTCCTTAATGTTGGCAATCATATGACCGGCTTTAATCAGGTCTTGTTCAGTACTTGAATTGATTTCCAGTTCATTGAAATAGGCATACATGAGTCCAAGCCCGACATAAGGACGGAATTTATTGACACCTGTTTTGCCAAAATGGTACTGAAATTCAAAAGCCGGGGTCCAGGCACGTGCAGATGCTGCCGGTCCATATGCTTCCAGATCCGTAATCGGGATGTCATTTTTTAAGTCAATACTCGGTAAATCAATGCCACCCGGTATTTGAGGAATTAAATCAATACTTGGCGTTGCCATTGCAGAGAATGGTGCATAAATCTTGCCTTTACCTTGCAAGTCGACTTTGGGAGGAATGCCGGCTTTTATTTCCAGTGAGACATTGTCGGTAAAGAAATAGTTGGTCATGATCCCGAGTGTAGTGACATCATCAGCTTCCAGACCTGTTCCAGCATTATTCCAGCTTTCCAGGCCATAAATCTCTGCACTGCCACTTAAATTGCCAGATAAAGTTTTTCCGCCTAAGCCATCGATGAGGTTAATGAAGCCGGTTGAAAGATTCGACTCCATAGCAGGATCAAGATTGCCTTTGACTGCAGCGATCGAGATGTCACCAACTTTAGCCGTTTCACCATCTTGAACTGCTGTATTTACCGCAAATGGTTGTGCTTTTCCTTGTGGCATGACATGCAGTGCACCGACTGAAACGGAAAATCGCTTAAAGCCATCGCCATCCTGTAGGCTGAAATATGGGGATTCTGCATGTGCAAGCAGGGGTAATGTGGCTAGACCTGCCATGCATACCATGATTGTCTTCATTGTTCAGAGGACTCCTTGTCCGTGCTAGTTATTTGTTTTTCTATTGAACAATTTAGTTAAATCTCATCAATTTACACAGTTACAGAACGAGTAGTGAAAAGTTAACAGAAAGTAAAAAATGCCAAAATTTGTATAAATTGTATTAATAAAATATATATTTATGTAAAAATTATTATGAATAGTGAAGATAAATAGGATATTAATTTTTATAAAATTTTCAGTTTTATCGAAGTAATAGAATAATAAGTGGGTAACATTTTTCTCATTAATCTAAGTTTTAAATAATGATTTAAGCTTTCTATCCTGGACGCGATTTGTACAAGAAATCAGGAAATTTTGTGCTCAAAACCTACTAGAAAAAGCTTGAATAAATTTAGCTAACCGATGGTACACAGCAGATAGAGTTTTTTTGTACAATAGCCGCATAAATTATTGAGTATTGCGCATGAGCTCCCAAAATTCTCCCAAGAAAAAGCCACTGGTTAATTTACCGTTTCCATTAAAACAGGCAGAGCAATCTGCTTCAGATGAAGTTCTGGAAGATCTGCGACCTAAACCGCAGCGTTATGCCGACCGGACTTGGATGCCACCTCGTGGTACACGCCGTTCAATGGGCAAACGTTAAAAAATAAAAAAGCCATGAAGTTCATGGCTTTTTTATGAGTAAAATTTGAGATTTTCTTAGCGAACTGTTTTACGCGCCTTATTTTCAGGTTTTGGCGGGGCAATCTCACGATCGCCTTTCCAGACATCAATAAAGTCTTTTTCATTAATATTATAAAGTTCCAGTAGCGCCAGAATTACGGCACCAAACAGCATGGAACCTTCAGAATTGTTCTGGAAATCAAAAATCTTGCCATTCAGGTTATGCAGAATATCTTCAATCTCGAATACACGATCACGACCATTGCTGTCGACCGGATAAATCTGAGTGTTAAGCAGAATCTTGGCCAGACTCTTTTCATTGTCGGTCAGTGCCAGAACATCAATCAGCTCATCTGTTGCCGGAGTAAAAATCACTGAATCCCGGAAGATGGTATGCAGGAATTGCGACGTAATTTTCGGAAGCGCTTTTTCTACAAAAGGCCGGAAAGATTGCGGAAAAATGACATTGTGAGAAATGCCTTTGAACATTGGAGCGATCTCTTCGACTTTATAACCAGCAATGCCACAACCGACCGAAGTAATAAAATATTTAATTTTAGGATGGTTCTTGGTGTAAATCTTGAAGTCATCAATATAGTGCTGGATTTGTGAGAGAGGCATCTGTTGCAAATGCTCATTCATAGTCGGAATGGCATAACTTTGACCTGCCCAGCCACGACCAACCCCCATGACCGCCCCAAAATGCTCATAAGCTGTTCTGGCTGCTCCTCCGGCATGTTGTCCAGCCAAGTTGCTTCCGAAAACAAATACCGTATTTTCTGGCAGAGATTTAACAATACTTTCATCGTGATAATGGTAAGTCATGGCTTTTTTATTCGATGTCCTGATTAGCTTCATGTTGCCTTTGAATTGAATAAGGGTCAAGGTATTATTATGCAGGACTAGCCAAACAGATAGGACAATATTCCACCCATGATCCAAAACAGCATACCGAGTAAACCTAAATAAAGTTGTTGTCTGAAAATGCTTAATTTATTCTTTTGCACAAGTGATACTCATGGGTGAGTTTTAAAAAAAGTGTTTTTGAATAAGAAAGTAAATAACGCTAACTAAATAGAAAAGGCCCAAACAAAATATGATTGTGCCCATATAGCGAAACTGATTCTTAGTCACGATTTCACGATACTCTTTATCTTTCATTATCCTGTCAATTTTTTATAATTTTTAAAGATCTCAATTTTATATTGATTGTTGCATAATTCAAAATTGATTTGGATTGATCTGTACCTTATTCATTAAATCTAAGTAAAGTAAAGCACTATAAAATAATGACAATGATACTGTTTTATTTTACCAAACAGAAACCTGGATAGGGATTGAGTAATTCAGTTTTACCCCCATAATAAATTGAGTCGATATCCGCAGTGAAATGATTAAAGCTATGAGTGATAAACAACCCTTTGAACTGGTGACCAATTATCAACCTGCTGGCGATCAGCCACAGGCCATTGAAAAGCTGGTCAAGGGTATAGAAAAAGGCTATCACGATCAGCTTTTGCTGGGGGTTACCGGTTCAGGTAAAACCTATACTATGGCCAATGTCATCGCGCGTACCCAGCGTCCGACTATTGTCATGGCCCATAACAAAACGCTGGCTGCACAGCTCTACGGTGAATTTAAAGCATTTTTCCCGAATAATGCGGTTGAATATTTCGTCAGTTATTATGACTACTATCAGCCAGAAGCCTATGTGCCATCTTCAGATACCTTTATCGAGAAAGATGCGGCGATTAATGACCACATTGACCAGATGCGTCTTTCGGCAACGCGTGCCTTATTAGAACGTCGCGATGCGATTATTGTCGCTTCGGTGTCTGCAATTTACGGTCTGGGTGATCCGAATGCTTATATGAGCATGTTGCTGCATGTGGTGGAAGGTGACCGGATTGGCCGTGATGATATTATCCGTCGTTTGGTCGAAATGCAGTATTCCCGTAATGAACTGGAATTCCTGCGCGGTACGTATCGTATTCGTGGTGAGATTATTGATATTTTCCCTGCCGAATCGGATCAGGATGCCATCCGGATTGAGCTGTTTGATGATGAAGTCGACTCCATTCGCTGGTTTGATCCTTTAACCGGGAAAATGATCCGTAAAGTGCCGCGTGTCACGATCTATCCTAAAAGTCACTATGTAACACCGAAAGATAATCTGGCTCGCGCGATTGAAACGATTCGAGATGAGTTAAAAGAACGTCTGGTCTTTTTCCGTGAAAATGACAAATTGCTGGAAGCACAGCGGATCGAGCAGCGTACCCGTTATGATCTGGAAATGATGCAGCAGCTCGGTTATACCAACGGGATCGAAAACTATTCACGTCATTTATCTGGCCGTCCGGCAGGCGAAGCACCGCCGACTCTTTTTGATTATGTACCCGATGATGCCTTGCTGATTATCGATGAATCGCACGTGACTGTTCCACAAATTGGAGCCATGTACAAAGGTGACCGTTCCCGTAAAGAAAATCTGGTGAATTACGGTTTCCGCTTGCCAAGTGCGCTGGATAACCGTCCGATGAAATTTGAGGAATGGGAACGTATTGTACCGACGACCGTGTACGTCAGTGCCACACCTGCAAGATATGAACTGGAAAAATCTGAACAGGTGGTCGAGCAGGTGGTTCGTCCAACCGGTCTGATTGATCCGGAAATTGAAATCCGTCCAGTCTTGACGCAGGTCGATGATGTATTGTCTGAAATCAATATCCGTAAGGAAATGAATGAACGTGTGCTAGTAACGACATTGACCAAGCGTATGGCAGAAGACCTGACGTCCTATTTAAAAGAATATGGAATCAAGGTTGCCTATTTGCACTCCGATATTGATACTGTTGAGCGTGTGAAAATTATTCATGAGCTGCGTACCGGTGTGCATGATGTGCTGGTCGGCATTAACCTGCTGCGTGAAGGTCTAGATATGCCAGAAGTTTCACTGGTTGCTATTCTGGATGCGGATAAAGAAGGTTTCCTGCGTTCAGAGCGTTCACTGATCCAGACCATTGGTCGTGCAGCGCGTAACTTGAAAGGTAAAGCGATTTTGTATGCGGATCGCATTACCGATTCTATGCAAAAAGCTATTGATGAGACTGAACGCCGTCGTGCCAAACAGATCCAGTTTAATGAAGAGCATGGCATTACACCACGTAGTGCAGTACGTCAGGTGATTAAGGAAATTGATACAGGCGAAGTGCTGGATGATGAAACTATTGAGCTGAAAGCTTCCGATCAGGCCCGTGCGATCAGTGCAGATGAACGCCATATCATGGCCGATCCAAAGATGTTCGCGAAGCATATCAATAAACTGGAAAAAGAAATGCTCAAGGCTTCAAAAGAACTACAGTTTGAGCAGGCTGCACGTATACGGGATGAAATTTTACGTTTAAAAGCGCAGATGTTAAGTTAGGTCTGTGTGTAAATTACAGATTTAAATTACGTAAAATCAATCACAAACCTAACATAATGCTACAAAATATGTCTGCGGATACCGCTATTGTAAGTACGAAATATTCATGTTGAAAATTTTGTCCTGATCAAATAGGTATCGTATGACAACTAAAAATAATCTCCCTCATGCGGGATTGAAACTTGCAAAAATTGCATTGGGTAGTGCAGTTCTACTTGGACTCGGGGCTGCAACCATGGCTTATGCCAAGAACGATTCTTTACCCACTGTAGAGAAAGTTGAACTGGACCGTTATTTGGGCACCTGGTATGAAGTGGCTCGTAAGCCACTTACATTCCAGAACAAGTGTGATCGTGACGTTACGGCGACGTATACATTAAATGAAAATGGTAACGTTAATGTAGATAACCGCTGTATCCAGAAAAATGGTCAGGTGACTCAATCCGTAGGTGAGGCATACATTCAGAATGCACCTTATAACACCAAGCTTAAGGTAAGTTTCTTGCCAGAGTTTATTCGCTGGTTACCAGTGGGCCGTGGCGATTATTGGGTATTAAAACTGGACGATAATTATCAAACCGTACTGGTCGGCGAGCCTAAACGTAAATATATGTGGGTATTGTCACGTGATCCTCAACTGGATCAGAATGTGGTGAATGAATACCTGCAATATGCGCAATCTGTGGGTTATGATTTGAGTGATGTAATTCATACTAAACAGACCCAACAGGCAAGAAAATAAAAGGCCACTCGGGTTATTTATAAAAACCATGCTTCGGCATGGTTTTTTTAATCCTTCTCTTTTTTAAATTATGTATTTTGCCTTGTAATTACCTTTGGCCTTTGGGCAGATGAATCTTCAAGCTTTATTTTAGACTAATCGTTATAATGCGCTGGAATGATCTTGGGTTTGAAGCATGTATAAAGGCATTGCATTATCGGTATTGGCATCAGTAGTATTTGGTGTTCTTTATATATTCACGCCATTTTTGCAGCCTTTAGACAGTGAACAAACCTTTGCCTGGCGGATGTTGGCGACCATTCCATTTTTGACTGCGTTCATGTGGTGGTCAGGTGACCTCAGCCATATCACTCAAATTTTAAAACGCATTCTCAAACAACCTGCTTTTCTGCTCTGGTTGATCATCAGTTCCCTGTTATGTACGACACAGTTGTGGCTCTTTTTATGGGGACCAATTAATGGCCGCGGTTTACAGGTATCCCTAGGATATTTCCTGTTGCCCTTAGTCATGGTGCTGGTCGGATGTGTGCTTTATAAGGAAAAACTATCGCGCTGGCAGATGGCAGCAGTCGCACTGGCCATATTAGGTGTGGGACATGAAATCTGGCGAATCGGTTCGATCGCCTGGGAAACGGTCTATGTGGCTTTGGCTTATCCACTGTATTTCTTCCTGCGCCGTCGCTTTGGTACGGATCACTTGGGTGGATTCTGGTGGGACTTGTGTCTGATTCTGCCAGTGGCTTTCTATCTGGGCTTTGTACATAGCGATTCTCTCAAGCTTATGGTCAGTTTCCCTCATCTCATCTTGGCAGTGTTGGGTTTGGGCTTCTTAAGTGCTTTAGGCTTAGGTAGTTATATTCTGGCAAGCCGTTATCTGCCTTTCGTAATTTTTGGTCTGCTGAGCTATCTGGAGCCAGTACTTTTGGCTTTTGCGTCTATGGCATTAGGGGAGCGGGTTGAAGCCGGCGAATGGCTGACCTATCTTCCGATCTGGCTGGCCGTCGTATTGTTGGTAATTGAAGGTATACTACACATTATTGAACAACGAAAAAGACGCCTGACACTAGCACAAAATTTAGAGCGTTATCAGAAACGTTTAGATTCTTGAATGATAAATTTGGCTGAATAAACAACATTTAACAAAAATCTGGTTTTTACAGGGAATAGATGATTTTTCAAATTTTAAATGCAAAATCATCTGACTAATTACAATTATTTTCAAAATTTATAGTGAATATATCGGATTTTCGGCCAGAGTTAATCAGCTTTTGATTCAAACTTGCGGCCAATTCCATTACAATTATCGGGTTTTGAAATTTATGCTTAGATTTACAATTAATTAGAGGACGTATCTGTGAGCAAAGACACTATCGTTGCCCTCCATGCAGAGCACCAAGGTCGTTGGAAAAACCGTGAAGAACTTGCGGAACGTATGATTGCCCTAGTAGGTCAGTTATATCGTGAAAAAAATATCGTAGCTACAGTTTACGGTCGCTCTTTAATTAACCGTTCTGTAATCCAGATCCTTAAAGCGCATCGTCGTACTCGCGTATTAGACGTTGAGCTTTCTGTTGTAGACACTTTCCCAATCCTTGAAGCATTGGCAAAAGTGGAAAACATCGGTACTGCTGAAATTGATCTAGGCAAACTTGCTGTTGAATTCAAAGCAAAAGGTGGTGATGTTAACGCATTCGTTGCTGACGCTGTGAAATCACTTGAAGGCAATGCAACTTCTGTAGAAGGTAAAGACGTGGTGCTTTACGGTTTCGGTCGTATCGGTCGTATCCTGGCCCGTTTGATGATCAGCCAGTCAGGTCTAGGCCGCGGCTTGAACCTGAAAGCAATCGTAGTTCGTAAATCATCTGACGGTGACCTTGAAAAACGTGCGTCTTTATTACGTCGTGACTCAATCCACGGTCCATTTGCGGGTACGATTTCTGTAGACGAAGAAAACGAAGCAATCATTGCAAACGGCCAGTTCATCAAAGTGATCTATGCATCTAATCCATCTGAAGTGGATTACACTGCATACGGTATCGAAAATGCTTTAGTGATCGACAACACTGGTAAATGGCGTGATGCTGAAGGTCTTGCTCAACACCTGAAATGCCCAGGCGCTGCTCGCGTAATTCTGACTGCACCTGGTAAAGGTGACATGAAGAACGTTGTATTTGGTGTGAACCAGGCTGACATCCTTGATGAAGACCAAATCATCTCTGCTGCAAGCTGTACTACCAATGCGATCACTCCAACACTGAAAGTGTTAAACGACAAATACACAGTGATCAATGGTCACGTTGAAACAGTTCACTCGTTCACAAACGATCAGAACCTGATCGACAACTACCATAAAGCTGACCGTCGTGGCCGTGCTGCAACATTGAACATGGTTATTACTGAGACTGGTGCTGCTAAAGCAGTTGCGAAAGCACTTCCTGCGCTGAAAGGCAAGTTGACTGGTAATTCTGTACGTGTTCCTACACCAAACGTATCTCTTGCAATCCTGAACCTGACTTTAGACAAAGAAGTTGATCGTGATGAAGTGAATGAATACATTCGCCAAATCTCAATCAATTCTAACCTTCAAGGTCAAATCGGTTATACAAACTCTACTGAAGTTGTATCTTCTGACTTTATCGGTTCTCGTACTGCAGGTGTATTCGACGCTCAAGCGACGATCACTTCAGGCAACCGTTTAACTTGCTACGTTTGGTACGATAACGAAGTGGGTTATAGCTGCCAGGTACTTCGCATTGCTGAACAAATGGGCGGCGTAAGCTATCCAAAAGTTCCTGCTGAAACAAATGCATAATTTGTAGAAGTTATCTAAAAAAGAGCCTTTTTTGAGGCTCTTTTTTATTGTGAAAGATAAAGGTGGCAAATCAGCTTTATCAAATCATATGTATTAATTGATGGAAAATTCACCTTGATACGCCCATATGAATCTGTTAGCTTACAAATGGTAAGTACATTAAAAATAGTAAGTAATAACTAAAAACTGTGATCAAGAAAGGAACTCTTCAATGACCAAGTATGCAATCAGTCCATTACTGGGACAGGTGCTATCTAATGAATGTCCATCCCGTGAAATACTGGAACATCTCACCAATAAATGGTCAGTGCTGGTATTACGCTGTTTAAGTGAAGGCGTACATCGCTTTAGTGAGCTGAAGCAGCGAATTGAAGGGGTCAGTGAAAAGATGCTGGCACAAACCTTAAAAATGCTGGAGCAAGATGGTTTTATTTTAAGAACGGTTTATCCGGTTGTGCCACCCAAAGTTGAATATCAATTGACGATTACAGGTTCGCAAGCAGCAGAAAAAATAAATTATTTGATTGGCTGGGTAGAACGGAGTTTGCCAGAGATTTTGGAAAATAAAGAGCGTGTTACTAAATAAAAATTAAATTGCTTTTGGGGCTTAGGATATGAAACCTATCAAGTTAGCCTGTATTTTAATAATGGCTTATTTTTTTCTTTTTATCTTTAGCTGTGCTGTCTTTGGATTATCAAAGTTTAGTATTGATAATGAAAATATCATAATTATAGCTATGAATTGGTCAGCAACTATGTTTGCTCCAGTTGCTTTGTTAATTACATTTAATCTTTGGAAATCGCAAAAGAATACAGAAATAATAGCTGAACAATGTAAATTGATAGTAATAAAAGTGATTGAGCTTGAGCATGTTTATCTTAGATTGAGAGATGGAGTTATTAGTTCCAACAAGACATTTGAGAATGTCAAATTACAGCTAAATAAATTTCGAGAACTAAGGGCGATAATTAAAGAAGAAAATAAGTTTTTGCAAGAATGTTTTCGAAATAGTAATTTTAAAAATGAAATACAAACATTCGATAAGGCAATATTTTCATTACAAAGTCAATTTAGTAATCTAGTTAATAATTTTGAAAATATTAAAGGAAATACTAAGGTTCCTATCTTGGATGAAGAGACTAACCCTTTTATTCGATTTAAGAGAGAGCTAATGAAATATGCGCTTTATGAAAAATAATATAAAGAAACCTCTTAGTTTGCTCATGGTCTTCTGAATATCTGTTGATCAGTTAAAGCAACTCCAATTGAAAAAAGTAAAACTATAAAAATAAAGATGACTAAGCTATAAGAAGAATTACCGTGATTCTGAAATAAGTGAAAACATTTTTATAATTCTTATTTTGTATAAGTTCCTCACAATAATTTCTTGATAAATCGTCAATCTGTATCAGCTTTTTGCTTGAATATTATAAAATAATCTTAAATTGGGTCTTCTTCATGGAAAGCCCAATAAATATAGTCGAGAAATGCTTTAAAATATGGCAGAATAGGCGGTTTTTAAAGTTTTTAGAGGATTGGCATTATGCGCTTTGTTGATGAAGCAGTCATTACCGTAGAGGCTGGCGACGGTGGCAATGGCGTAGCCAGTTTTCGCCGTGAAAAGTTCGTACCATTTGGTGGTCCAGATGGTGGTGATGGTGGTCGTGGCGGCAGCATTTATATTCAGGCTGACGACGACACGAGTACCCTTGTAGATTATCGTTATACCCGTAAATTTCGCGCTGAACGTGGTAAAAACGGTGCTGGCGCAAACTGTGCTGGTCGTGGTGGCGAATCAGTTATTTTAAAAGTTCCTGTGGGAACAACTATCGTCGATTCAGAATCTGGCGATATTATTGGCGATCTGGTTGAAGACGGCCAGAAAGTATTAGTGGCACATGGCGGTCAAGGTGGTTTGGGTAATACCCACTTTAAATCATCAACCAACCGTTCTCCGCGTAAATGTACGCATGGTACCAAAGGCGAATTCCGTGAAATCCGCCTTGAGCTGAAAGTACTGGCAGACGTGGGCTTGCTCGGCATGCCAAACGCAGGTAAATCAACCTTTATCCGTGCAGTATCTGCAGCAAAACCAAAAGTGGCAGATTATCCGTTTACGACCATGGTACCTAACCTGGGTGTAGTGGATGCGGATCGTCACCGTTCATTTGTAATGGCGGATATTCCAGGTCTGATTGAAGGTGCGGCAGAAGGTGCAGGTCTCGGGATTCGCTTCCTGAAACATTTGGCACGTACCCGTATTCTGCTTCATATTGTAGATGTTCAACCGATTGACGGTTCAGATCCAGCTTACAATGCCAAAGCGATTTTGAATGAGTTGCAAAAATTCTCCCCAACACTTTCAAAATTACCGGTGGTATTGGTTCTGAATAAGGTCGATCAGCTTGCTGTAGATACTCGTGACGAATGGTGTAATCACATTCTTGAAGAATTACAGTGGGAAGGTCCTGTCTTTAAAACTTCAGGCTTAACGGCTGAAGGCACTAAAGATGTGGTGTATTACCTGATGGATCAAATCGAGCAGCAACGCGAACGCGAAGTTGAAGATCCTGAATACGCAGCAGAGATGAAAGAATTCCGTGACCAGCTTGAAGCTGAAACACGTGAACAAACGATTGCTGCGAAAGAAGCTTATCGTGAAATGCGTCGCGCTCAACGTCTGGGCGGCGATGACTTTGATGATGAAGATGATGACGACAGCGACGTAGAAGTATATTACGTACGTTAATCTTTTAAAGATAAGTCTGAGGACAAGATGATAGAAGTGGTAGATGGGCAACGTCAGCTCAAGGGTTGTAAACGAATCGTTGTTAAAATCGGATCATCTTTACTCACAGCAAACGGGCAAGGTTTAGATTTAGATGCCATCTCGCATTGGGCGGGACAAATCGCGGATCTACACAATGCCGGACACGAGATTATTCTCGTTTCTTCCGGAGCTGTGGCTGAAGGTATGGTTCGAATGAAACTTGAGAATCGACCCACCGATCTACCCAGTCTTCAGGCTTGTGCTGCCATTGGTCAAATGGGTTTAATCCAGACCTGGTCAAGTGTGCTGGAAAAACACAGCATTCAAACCGCTCAGGTATTATTGACTCATGATGACCTGGCAGACCGTCGTCGTTATCTGAATTCTTGTGATGCTTTACAGCACCTGATTGACTGGCATGTGATTCCAGTCATTAATGAAAATGACACAGTTTCTACTGACGAAATTCGTTTCGGTGATAACGATACCTTAGCTGCGATGGTCGCAGGTCAAGTTCATGCAGATCTGCTGATTATCCTGACTGATCAGGAAGGCATGTTTGACTCGGATCCACGTTCTAATCCGGATGCCAAACTGTTTCATACCGTGCGTGCCATGGATGAAAGCCTGTTTGATATGGCAGGCGGCGGCGGAAAATTTGGTCGTGGCGGTATGCTGACTAAAGTTCGTGCTGCACGTCTGGCTGCGAAATCTGGTTGCCCAACCTTGATCGCTAGTGGTGATAGTGACAATGTTTTATCGCGCTTGATGGCAGGTGAAATGTTGGGTACGTTATTTATCACTGATGATGATCGCATGACTGCACATCAGCAATGGTTAGCAGCGCATCTGCAAACTGCAGGTCGTTTGGTAATTGATGATGGTGCGGTTAAAGCCATCAAAGAGAATCACCGTAGCCTGTTGCCGGTCGGTGTTAAAGCGGTAGAAGGACATTTTGACCGTGGTGATGTAGTGGAATGTGTCGATCGACAAGGTCACCGTATTGCTGTAGGACGTGTCAACTTCAGTTCGCGTTCAGCGGAAATCGTCAAAGGTCTGGCATCAGATAAAGTCCATCAAGTCTTAGGTGAAGCACGTTCTTTAGAGATGATTCATCGAAATCATATGGCGATTTACTAAGCTATCAAAATATAAAAAAATCCCGCTTCGAGCGGGATTTTTTTATATCTGGAAATTTACTTCACCCAGCCTATCCGAATAAAAGGCTTAAACAGGAATTGATGAATATTGAGAATAAAGTTCATGATCTTATTCTCATATTTCCACCAGAGCGGTAAGCCAGCAAGATTGACTGCCAAAGCAATCACGAATGCTCCCATCATATCAATCGGAAAATGTACACCCACATAAACCCGCGACCAAGCGACAAGCCAAGCAGTCCAGAGCAGGATTCGTCCCAAATCACGTTGTGCTGAGAAATAATAGGCAAAGGCAATCCCGCTAAAAATACTCATGTGATTGCTTGGGAAGGAACCTGTAGGCGCATGTTCAATCAGGGTTTGACCAACCTCCATGACAAAAGGGCGGGGTGTGTTTAGAACGGCAGATAATACTTCGCTAATCGAAAGGGTAATTGCGGTAAAGATCGCAGCTTTAATAATCCCTGTTTTGATTTCACGACTACCACGCAGCCAGGCAACAGCAAAAATCAGCAGAAATAAATACACCAGATCATGTGCAATCAGACTGGCATAGTTAATCATCCAGATCGAGGCTTGGTCAGGTACATTGAGAAGATGAAACAGATACAGGTTCAGTTGATCGAGTGACATGAGGAGAGAGGGTTGACACAAATGTCCGTTACTCTAAACCGATCAAAGCTCAATTCATATCTGAGTTTGTATGAATTTGTAGCATTGATTTTTCAGAGAATATTCAAGTGATAAAAAACCACCCAAAAGGGTGGTTTTTAAACATCTGAATAATTTTATTAAGACTTATTTAAACTGAATAGAGCCATTGGCACTGACGGTCATTTTGGATTCTCCTGCTGCCATTTCCTGTTCTGGAACTGCTTCGGCATAAGCAGATTTGGCCATCGCCATGCGTGGCACAGGTGGATAACCCGAATTATTGGTATTGATATTCAGATTCACCAGTTGATAGCCTGGTTTGTTCCAGGCTTGAGCCAGACTTTGCGCACGTTGCTGAAAGTTTTTCGAAGCTTCAAGCATCAGCTCGTTTTCGACTTTCTTACGTTTTGCTTCAGATACTGTGAAGTTAATCGATTCAGTCTGGAAGTTTTGCTGTAGCTCAGCAATCAGTTGCGAGGCGGCTTTAAAGTCAGTCGATTCAATTCGTACCTGCGCACGAGCACGCCATTCTCTTAGCTTACGGTTGTCGTTGTTATAGACCGGATAGGTATGCTGTGAACCGGTTTCAATTTTTACAGTAGGATATTTTTTAGCAGTATTAATGGCCTGCGTCATCAACTGATTGATTTGTGCTGCAAGCTCAGCCGGCTGTTTATTAGATTTTTCAACAAATAAATTGGTATTCATCAGGTCATTGGAAATATCGCGGCTGGCTTCTGCCGAGATATTCACCACATTATAATTCAAGGTTTCTTCAGGAGCTGCGAAAGCGGCAGAAGATAATGCGCCGAGCAAAGCAAGCGCTGAAAAAGAAGAAAGACGCATGTTGTTGTCCTGTTTTAGTGAAATTGTTGGCCTTGTGCTGATCATAAAATACTAAGGTGAAAATGTGTTGATATTCCGAAATTATTGTCGTTGGATTGTTAAAAATATATTTTATTTATTGTAGATATATCGGAACTAAATGTGATGAAAATTATATGCTTATTGAGATAATTGTTTGATAATTACACTGTTGTATTCATGACAACAAAATTGCATAAAATATTCAGGTTTCCTTGTCATTGTTATACGTTCCGTTGATAATTTAGACAGCAACATTACTTGATATATTTTTTCAATAACTGTAGAGGCAAATTGGTACTAAAAGTTGTTTATTTTCTTGAAAAAAACTGTATCATCCGCCTCTCCTAGTTACAGAATAGAAAATTGTCTAACTAGATTGTATAAAGCACCGAGTCAAACGACCGCAAGTCACCAGACTTATTTCTTTCAACCCATATCAGAGATGGTAATTCGATATGAGCGTTTCTTCTGTAAATCCTGCCACCAATTCCACAAACGAATACTACTTGACTCGCCAAAGTCAGATGGAATCGAATGTGCGTAGTTATCCACGTAAATTACCGTTAGCGATAGCGAAAGCACAAGGTTGCTGGGTTACCGATGTTGAAGGTACGGAGTACCTTGATTGTTTAGCTGGGGCAGGGACATTGGCATTAGGCCATAATCACCCTGCGGTCATTCAAAGTATCCAGGACACACTTGCAAGCGGTCTTCCATTGCATACGCTGGATCTCACCACTCCTTTAAAAGATGCTTTTACTGAGGCACTTCTTGCTTACCTGCCAGGTGGTAAAGAAGAATATTGCTTACAGTTCTGTGGGCCATCTGGTGCAGATGCGACTGAAGCAGCGATTAAACTTGCTAAAACCTTTACTGGCCGTAGTTCAGTGATCAGCTTCTCTGGTGGCTATCACGGTATGACTCACGGTTCTTTGGCAATGACAGGTAACCTATCTGCGAAGAACTCAGTGAATGGTTTAATGCCAGGCGTTCAATTCATGCCATATCCGCATGAATACCGTTGCCCATTGGGTCTAGGCGGTGAAGCGGGCGTTGATGCTTTGACTTATTATTTCGAAAACTTCATTGAAGATGTCGAAAGCGGTGTAACCAAGCCAGCAGCTGTAATTCTTGAAGCGATTCAGGGTGAAGGCGGTGTGGTAACAGCACCAGTAAAATGGCTGCAAAAAATCCGTGAAGTAACAGAAAAACACAACATCGTGTTGATTCTGGACGAAGTTCAAGCAGGCTTTGCGCGTTCAGGCAAAATGTTCGCATTCGAACATGCGGGTATCGAACCTGATGTGGTTGTCATGTCTAAAGCCGTTGGTGGTAGCTTGCCACTTGCAGTACTGGGCATCAAACGTAAATTTGATGCATGGCAACCTGCTGGCCACACCGGTACTTTCCGTGGTAACCAGCTGGCAATGGGTACAGGTCTTGCGACTCTACAAACCATTAAAGAACAAAACCTTGCGCAAAATGCACAAGAACGCGGTGATTTCCTGCAAGCTGAACTGAAAAAACTGGCTGCTGAATTCCCATGTATCGGTAATGTACGTGGTCGCGGTCTGATGATCGGTGTTGAAATCGTGGATGAGCGTAAACCAGCGGATCATATGGGTTCTTTCCCTGCTGATGGCCAATTGGCTGCAGCAATTCAAACCGCTTGTTTCAACAACAAACTGTTGCTGGAAAAAGGTGGTCGTAACGGTACAGTAATCCGTTTACTTTGCCCATTGATCATCACTCAAGCTGAGTGTGAAGAAGTTCTGGTTCGCTTCAAGAAAGCGGTTGCTGAAGCTCTAATCGCAGTTCGAGGCGCATAATTCATGGTAGATTTTGCAGAACACCGTAAAGCGTTACTCTGCAATGATGCTGCATCTATCGCTGACTATGAGTCGGCGATGGATCAGGCGACCAAAGCGGTTGCAGCATGGTTGCAAAACGACAAGATGTATACCGGCGGTAGCATCAAGGAATTGCGTAGCGCAATTGCGTTCAATCCTTCTAAAGAAGGCTTGGGCGTAGAGAAATCTTTAGAGCGTATGGTTGAGCTATTCCTCAACAAGAGCTTGAAAGTACATCACCCGCATTCGCTTGCGCATTTGCATTGCCCGACGATGGTAACCAGCCAGATCGCGGAAGTGTTAATTAACGCCACTAACCAGTCCATGGACTCTTGGGATCAAAGCCCAGCGGGTTCTTTGATGGAAGTTCAGCTGATTGACTGGTTACGCCAAAAAGTCGGCTATGGTTCAGGTCAGGCAGGTGTGTTCACTTCTGGTGGTACGCAATCCAACCTGATGGGCGTATTGCTGGCGCGTGATGCCTGCATCGCGAAAAACTGGAAAGATGAAAACGGTAATCCGTGGTCGGTTCAGCGTGATGGTATCCCAGCGGATGCAATGCGTAACGTCAAAGTCATCTGTTCTGAAAATGCACACTTCTCTGTGCAAAAGAACATGGCGATGATGGGCATGGGCTTCCAGTCCGTTGTGACTGTTCCTGTGAACGAAAATGCGCAGATGGATGTTGATGCTCTGGAAAAAACCATGGCGCATCTTCAGTCTGAAGGTAAAATCGTGGCATGTGTGGTGGCAACAGCGGGTACTACTGATGCTGGTGCAATTGATCCACTGAAACAGATTCGTGAAATCACCAATAAATATGGCGCGTGGATGCATATCGACGCAGCATGGGGTGGGGCACTGATCCTGTCGAATGACTATCGTTCTATGTTGGATGGTATCGAGCTGTCTGATTCTGTGACACTGGATTTCCATAAGCATTACTTCCAGACCATTTCATGCGGTGCATTCTTGCTGAAAGATGAAGCGAACTATCGTTTCATGCACTATGAAGCTGAATACCTGAACTCTGCGTACGACGAAGAGCACGGTGTTCCTAACCTGGTATCGAAGTCACTACAAACCACTCGTCGTTTCGACGCGTTGAAATTGTGGATGACTGTAGAAGCACTGGGTGAAGAGCTTTATGGTTCGATGATCGACCATGGCGTGAAATTGACTCGCGAAGTGGCAGACTACATCAAAGCAACTGATGGTTTAGAACTTCTGGTTGAGCCACAATTCGCATCAGTATTGTTCCGTGTAGTTCCAGCAGGCTATCCAGCTGAATTTGTGGATGCTTTGAACCAGAACGTCGCGGATGAACTGTTTGCACGTGGTGAAGCAAATATTGGTGTGACTAAAGTGGGTCAAGTTCAATCACTGAAAATGACGACTTTAAGCCCGGTTGCAACCCTTGAAAACGTGAAGAACCTGTTGGCACTCGTGCTTGCAGAAGCGGACCGTATCAAGGATTCAATTGCGGATGGGACTTATACACCGCCAATTGCTTAATCAATTGCAGGTGAAAAAAAGGAGATCGTTAAGATCTCCTTTTGCTTAATCAATTGCAGGTGAAAAAAAGGAGATCGTTAAGATCTCCTTTTTTATTGGAATTTGGCTGACACATAGATAATGATTTTTAAATAAAATTAAGCTGCAAATAAAGGACTAAAGCCTTTTTTCCTTAACAGTTTACGGTACATACTGGAGCTGCGATCTGCCGGGAAATGTGCTTCCAGAGATAAGTCTAGCGGTAAAAACTCAGGCTTCTGGTTTTCGACAATCAGGCGATCTTCTTCAAAAATCTTCAGATTAAAATCGTAGGCTTCTTCAACGGGTAAGTCTTTATCATAATTACGACAGATAGGAGCAAACAGTCGGGTCTGACGGGCGGTGATCGGTGAAGCAGCATTCATAATCACCTGTTTGGCATCATTAGGGAAATGGATGGTCAGGGTTGCGGTAAAGGGCAGACTAATTTCAAAATGCCGTAGCCATTTAAAATCTTCCTGACCGCGCTGATCTAACCCAATCGGATAACGGCCGACACTGCTGATATAGTCGGCATTAAAACCATATTCAGTTTCCATTGTGGTGTAATCCGGGACTTCGACATCATTCGGATCACCAAAGGTATCCGGATGTACCCAGGCAAAATGGGCGACATCAATAAAGCCTTCTAGCTGTCTGCCAGCAAAACATTTGATGTCGACTTGTGGGCAAACCAGTTGCTGATAATCTGCATCATTCCAATAAGGCATCACTGGAATATTCGGTTCAGCATCTTTGTCAGCTGTCAGTGAACACCAGATCAGACCATAACGTTCAACCGCGGCATAGGTCCGTAAATGAAAACGATCTGAAATTTTATGCTGTGGATGGGCAGGGATACGGTTGCATTTACCTTGTGTACCAAAATGCAAGCCATGATAAGGACAGACGATGCCTTGACCATCATTTTTTCCCAGACTTAAAGGCACACCACGATGCGGACAGGCATCTTTGGCCACAACTAGTTCATCCTGCATCTTGTAAATGACCAGTGGCATATCTAACAACATTGTCCCTAGCGGCTGTTCAGAGACATCACGGGCTAAGGCCACTGGATACCAATATTGAGCCAGGAGATGCCAGTCATGTTCTTCAAATGTCATGTGAATTGGTAAATCTGGATTGAAAACTGGAATGGTTGTGCTATTCATGACGCTATCACTGTGATTCTTTATTTCCAATATAGGCCAGTGTGATGTTCTACGAAATTTCAAAGATCAGGACATCCTGTTGCATAAATTCGAACAGGATGTAAGGAAGAATGAGCTATAGGCAAAAAATTAAAGGAAGCAATATTTAAAGTTCCAAAAAAGCATCCCGAAAGATGATTCTTCTATTTTCCATGCACAAAATGTGCATTCAGGACTTTATGCCTAATGTGATATGCAAGCTCCATTCAGACAAAATCAGCTAATGTCAGGGAACAACAAAAATATCTGATTCAGGATGAAGAGATGACTAATTTGCATGTATCCCAACCCGTTGGCTGTATTATTCAAGGAAAAATGGTACAAGGCGCTGCCGAAAGTTTTGTAGTGATCAATCCTGCTGATGAGCAGGTATTGGCACTGTGTTCCTCTCCCTCGGAAGCACAAATTGAAGACACCATCCGTAGTGCCGAGCAGGCTTTTCACCAATGGAAAAATATGGATGATGCTGCGCGACAGGCAATCCTGCATCGTATTGCAGATCGTATTGAAGAACACCGAGAAGAATTAGCGCGTTTAGTGGTGCAGGAGCAGGGCAAACCCTATGCACTGGCTGAATTTGAAGTCGATGGGGCCATTGCCTGGACCCGCTATCAGGCAGAACTCAAGATTGAAACTGAAATCTTACAGGATGATGCCAACAAGCGGATCGAACTTCATCATCGGCCTTTAGGGGTCGTGGCATCGGTTACCCCATGGAACTGGCCTTTAATGATTGCTGTCTGGCATATCATGCCGGCAATTCGCGCTGGCAACGTGGTGATCAATAAACCTTCAGAATTTACCCCATTGTCGACACTTCGACTCGGTGAGCTGATTCAGCAAGAAGTTGCACCTGGAGTGGTCTCTATACTTACAGGAGGCGGAGAAGTTGGGGCTAAGCTGACCAGTCACCCTGCAATTGCCAAAGTAGTATTTACCGGTTCGACCGTAACTGGGCAAAGAATCATGCAAAATGCAGCCGCGACTTTCAAACATCTGACACTGGAACTTGGTGGCAATGATGCAGGCATTGTTTTGCCAGATACCGATATCCAGGCAATGGCAACCCGAATCTTTAATGGAGCTTTTATCAACATGGGCCAGACCTGTGCAGCGTTGAAACGGCTGTATGTGCATGACAGCCAATATGATTCACTGGCACAGGAATTAGTAAAAGTCGCACAGCAACAATCTCTGGGAGATGGTTTAGCCGAGACGACTACTTTTGGCCCAGTGCAAAACATCAAGCAATACCAAAAAGTTCAGACCATGATTCAGGAAGCTCAGGATGAAGGTGCAATAGTCATGACATCTGGTCAGAATCTACCGGATACAGGCTATTTTATTGCACCAACAATTGTGACCAATGTAAGCCCAGATAGCCGTCTGGTGCAGGAAGAGCAGTTTGGTCCGGTGTTACCTTTGATTCGTTATCACGATATTGAAGAAGTACTGACTGAAGCCAACAATACGGATTTTGGCTTAGGTGGTTCGATCTGGTCATCCAATCTGGAGCAGGCGCAGCAGTTTGCTCAACGACTGAGTTGTGGTACGGCGTGGATCAATACGCATGGTGAGATTTTCCCGCATGTACCTTTTGGTGGATGGAAACATTCGGGCATCGGCGCACAGTTTGGACTGAGTGGGCTGCTCGAAAATACGATTCAGCAGGTTGTTCATATTAATAAAACTTAAATCAAAAAAAGCTCAAGTTTAACTTGAGCTTTTTTCTTTTACTTTAAGATATATCAACGTAATAAAGGGCGGGCAGCCTGAAAATCAAAATGTAATTGCTTGAATTTATTTAAGACAATATAAGATTTGATATGGCCGATAAAATTACAGCTTAGTAATTTTTCAGTCACAAAATTTGCCAGCATTTCCAGATTTTTAGCGCCTACTTTTAACATGAAATCTGCATCACCACTTAAAGAAAAAGCTTCCTGAATAGCTTCTTCTTCTTCAATCAATTGTTGAAAAGCGATCTTCGCTGCTGCGTCATGTGTTTTGAGATTGACCTGAACCATAGCCAAAACTGCAATTCCCAAAGCTTCAGGATGAATGCAGGCGCTATAACCCAAAATAATTCCTTTTTGCTCTAGCAGCTGACGCCGTCTAGAACATTGAGAGGCTGACAAACCGATTAAATCTCCGATTTCCTGATTTGTCAGGCGCCCATTTTTTTGCAAAGCCTGGATGATTTTCCAGTCAAATTTATCCATTGCATCCATTGCATTGAATCCTTATCCGATACACGTTTTATGTGTTTTTGAATCATTGTGACTTGCATTATGCACGAAATCAGAAAATGAAATGCAATATTCTGTAATTGAAGCATAATAAGTGATAGGGAAAATAATAATGTTTATGGAAATTGGTCAGTACCTTAATCAGCGCCTGCAAGAACTAGGAATTCAGCATATTTTTGGTGTGCCAGGTGACTTTAATCTCTCCTATTTAGAACAGATCGAAATTGATCCAAAACTGGAATTTATCGGTAACTGTAATGAGCTAAACGCAGCCTATGCAGCAGATGGTTATGCACGTCTGCATGGTGTCGGTGCTTTACTCACCACTTATGGTGTGGGTGACCTGAGCGCGATTAACGGCATTGCAGGTGCATATGCCGAGCAGGTTGCCATGGTGCATATTTCCGGTATTCCGCCTTTACATGCCGTAGAACAGGGTGCTTTGTTACACCATACCCTGATCGATGGTGATTATGACAATATCATGAACTGCATGCGCGAATTTACCGTGGCACAGACGCGTTTGACTCCAGCCAATGCAGTGAGTGAAATTGACCGGGTATTAAAGCAATGTATTTTGATGCGTCGACCGGTTCATATCCAGCTCCCTTCAGATATTACCCATCTCCAGATTAAAGTGCCAAAGCAGCCTCTAGATCTGAGCCGACCCCAAAGTGATCCAAAACTTCTGCAAGAAACTGCGACACGGATAGCCAAACGCATCAAACAGGCACGTCAGCCAGTTCTGCTCATTGACAATGAAGCTGAAATTTTCCAGCTTACCGATATGCTGCAAAATTGGGCTGAGCGCATGCAGATTCCCTATACCTGTCTGTCTACTGCCAAAAATATCATGAATGAAAGTCACCCCTTATATGCGGGCGTTTATGCAGGTGCAGCAAGCGCAGCATCGACTTGTCAGTTGGTAGAGCAGTCAGATTGCCTGATCGCTATTGGGCCACGTTTTACCGATGTTGCCACAGCATTTTTCTCACATCGTGTATCCGCACAAAATATGTTGTATCTGGCAGATTCCTGTCTTTGTCTGGATGGGCAGATGATTAGTGGACTGGATTTAGCTCAATTGATCCAAGCCATCTCAAAACAGACTTTAGATGATCAGCCACGTACTTTTAATCCTGCACCAAAACCACTTTTACAAACTCAGCAGCTCGAAGAAAATACTGCGCTTAGTCAAACCGCACTCTGGCAGCAGATTTCTGAGTTCTTACAGGAAGATGATGTGATTGTGGCAGAAGTGGGCACTGCCAATGCAGGTTTATCAGGATTGACCTTGCCGGTGACTGCCAAATATCTGGTTCAACCGATCTGGGGTTCAATCGGTTATACCTTGCCTGCTTTGCTTGGCAGTATGCTTGCTGCACCGAAGCGCCGTCATCTGTTATTTATTGGGGATGGTTCGATTCAGCTGACCATTCAGGAGCTTTCTACCTTATTAAGAGAAGGCTTAAAACCTGTAATTTTTATTTTAAATAATGGCGGCTATACCATTGAACGTTTGATCATGGGTGAAAATGCCAAGTACAACGATATTCAGAACTGGCAATACAGTCAGTTTGCCCAAGTCTTTTCTGCTGATACTCCGCATCAGGCTCATATAGTGAAAACCCCGGCAGAATTAAAGCGTACACTCGCACAAGTTCATCAGGCTGAGGAATTATGTCTGATTGAACTGCAACTCCCACGTATGGATGCACCACAACGTTTAAAACAGTTTGCTGAAGTCGTGGCACGCTATGACTATGGTGAATATGGTTATAAGCAGCTGGTTGAGCAGAATACACCTCCCTACAAAAAGGCAATCTAGCAAAATGTAGAAATTAAAAAAATTGTTCACAAGGAGTGACAATATGGATGTTGAAGATCATCAATTAAAAAAACAGCTTTCCAACCGGCATATCCAGCTAATCGCCTTAGGTGGAGCGATCGGTACAGGATTATTTTTAGGTTTATCACATACAATTCAGCTGGCAGGCCCATCAGTGCTTCTGGGCTATGCCATCGCTGGCATCATTGCATTTCTGATCATGCGCCAATTGGGTGAAATGGTGGTGCATGAACCGGTCAGTGGTTCATTCAGTTATTTTGCCAATAAATACTGGGGCAAAAAAGCAGGCTTTATTTCAGGCTGGAACTATTGGGTGCTCTATGTCTTAGTGAGTATGGCTGAGTTGAGTGCAATTGGTACTTTTATTCAGTTCTGGTGGCCGGAGATTCCGACCTGGCTCACGGCACTGGCATTCTTCCTGCTTATGAATGGGATCAATCTGGTCAATGTCAAATTTTTCGGTGAGAGCGAATTTATATTTTCCATGGTCAAGATCATTGCCATTTTAAGCATGATCGGATTCGGGATCTATCTGCTGTTTAGCGGTTCTGCAGGAAGTCAGGCCAGTGTGACAAACTTGTGGCAGCATGGCGGATTTTTCCCTGAGGGCTGGTCGGGTTTTATGATGGCACTTGCCGTGATTATGTTTGCATTTGGTGGGCTGGAGCTGATTGGTATTGCTGCTAGTGAAACCAAAAATCCAGAAAAGACCATTCCAAAAGCAGTCAATCAAATTGTCTACCGTGTACTCATTTTTTATATTGGCGCCATAGGTGTGTTGCTATGTCTCTATCCATGGAATCTGGTGGCGCAAGGCGGTAGTCCGTTCGTAATGATTTTCCAGTCATTGAATAGTCACGGCGTGGCCAATGTCCTTAATTTTGTAGTTCTAGTTGCTGCACTTTCGGTCTATAACAGCTGTATTTATTGTAATACCCGTATGTTATTGGGTCTGGCTCAGCAGGGTAATGCACCGGCATTCTTAAAGAAAATTAACCGCCGTGGTATCCCGGTGAATGCTGTTCTATTCTCGGCAGCAGTCTCCGGTATCTGTGTATTAATGAATTACCTCATGCCGGGTGAAGCTTTTGGTATTCTGATGCTACTGGTGGTTTCAGCTCTGGTGATTAACTGGCTGATGATTTCACTGACCCATCTGAAATTCAGAAAAGCCATGCAGGAACAGCAGCAGACGACCGCATTCCCAAGTCTGTTTGGCCGCTGGAGTAATTACCTGACGATTTCATTTATCATCATGATTTTAATGATCATGAGCTTTACCAAAGAAATGCAGATTGCTGTTGCATTGGTGCCGGTCTGGTTGCTGTTTTTGACGGTGATGTATGTGATGAAATATCGCAGGAAACCTGTGCTCTTGCCTGAATCTACTGAACCCACCACTTAAATAAAAAGGCCCTGAACAGGGTCTTTTTTCTATTATATTGTCTTAATCAGGTGACGGATTAATTATCATAAAACCGTCATAAAGCTGTAACCCGGCTGTCATATTCCAAAATCAAAATGTAAGTATCGAAAACAGGTACTCAACTGAATCAAAAGTGGTGTACTCGAAATTTTAATAAATGAGAGAGATCCAGAATGCGCTTAACAAATATAGCAATCTTAATTGCAGCGGGGGTAGCGGCATCCACGACAGCGAATGCAGCACGTGACACTATTCAAATCGCAGGTTCTTCTACTGTTTTACCTTATGCCAGTATTGTCGCTGAAGAATTTGGCAATACTTTCCCTCAGTTTAAAACACCAGTCGTTGGTTCAGGTGGTTCATCTGGCGGCCTAAAACAGTTCTGTAATGGTGTAGGGGACAATACCATTGATATTGCCAATGCCTCGCGTCAAATCAAAAGTGCCGAACTGGCAGAATGTAAAAAGAATGGTGTTAACAAGGTACTAGAAATCAAGATCGGGTATGACGGGATTGTCTTTGCATCTAATTCGAATAAAGCCGCTTATAAATTACGACCTCAGCATGTTTATGCTGCTTTAGCTGCGCAGTTACCTTCTAAAGGGAAAATGGTGGCTAATCCATATACCCGCTGGAACCAGATTGATCCAGCTTTGCCGAATGAACCCATCACTTTAGTGATTCCGGCTTCAAATCATGGCACACGTGAAGTCTTCCAGGAGAAGATGGTGGATGCAGGCTGTGAAACGTATGCTGCAATTAAGTCTCTAGATAAAGATGCCAAGAAAAAGGCGTGTAGCACCTTCCGTAAGGATGGACGCGTCATTGAAATATCAGGTGACTATACTGAAACCCTGGCACGTTTAAAGACCTCACCAAGTGCAGTCGGTGTCTTTGGTCTGGGCTTCTATGACCAGAACCGTGATCGTCTGCGTGTAGCTACAGTCAATAACGTGGCACCTTCTGAAAAGACCATTTTAAACGGTGCTTATCCGGTATCTCGTCCATTGTTCTTCTATGTCAAAGGCGAACACCTGAAATCAATCAAAGGTTTGCAACAGTTCACAGAGTATTTCCTGAATAAAAAGGTATCGGGTAAGGGTTCCAAGCTGGAAAAAGCCGGCTTGATTTCAATGTCAGACAAAGAACGTGCAGCAGTGCTGGCAAATTTTAAGGCTGCAAAAGCCGTAGTAGTGAAATAAAACAGGATTTAGGGAAATGCTGGTGACAGTCGACCTGTCATCGGCTTTTCATGGCAAGCAAGTTTTTTCACAGACTAAAATCCTGAAAAGAACCATGGAGAATACATGAATCTGCTACTTATAGGTGTGTTACTGGCTTTAATTGCCATCGCCTATCAAATCGGATTAAGTAAAAGCCGGAAACTAGCAGGTCAGGGCAATAATTCTGCGATGCTACATTCACGTCCTGGATATTATGGCGCGCTCGTAGCTTTGTGGTGTGGACTTCCTGCATTTTTGATTCTGATGGCATGGAACATTGTTGAACCTAGCCTGCTGGAACAGGTCGTAATTAAACACCTGCCTCATGATGTTTTGACTCATCTGGATCAAGCCAGTCTGAGTGTGGTCATAGATCGTGTACAGGCATTGGCTTCCGGTTTCGGTGTCAGTGATCAGCCGGCTGCTTATGAACTTGCAGCAGCAGAACAATTAGCTAAATTTTCTACCATCGGTACTTTTGCCAAACTGGCAGTTGTCATTTCTGTGGCTTTGGCCGGTCTGGTCTGGGCAAAAAAACGGATCAGCCAGAATTTTCGTGCACGGAATCAGGTCGAAAAGATCATGAATATCGGGCTGGCCTTGTGTTCTGGAGTAGCCATCCTGACCACACTCGGCATTGTGATGTCGATGTTTGGCGAAGCCATGCGATTCTTCAGCTTTGTCAGTCCACTGGATTTCTTCTTTGGCACCGAATGGGATCCGGGTTTTAGCACCACGGGTCATGCCGAAGGCAGTTATGGATTATTGCCATTGCTGTGGGGAACATTGATGGTCAGCGGGATTGCATTACTTGTTGCAGTCCCCTTAGGACTGATGATTGCGATTTATCTGGCCGAGTACGCATCACCACGCTTCCGAGCTTGGGCAAAGCCGACCATTGAGGTTTTGGCTGGAATTCCAACGATTGTCTACGGTGTTTTCGCCTTAATGATTCTGGGGCCATTTCTTAAAAGTCTAGGTGCTTTGGTCGGTATTGATATTAATGCCACCAGTGCGCTTACTGCTGGCTTCGTCATGGGCATCATGATTATTCCATTCGTGTCATCTTTATCAGACGACATTATTACCCAGGTACCACGTGCCTTGAGGGATGGTTCTTTAGGTCTGGGCGCGACCAAATCTGAAACGATTCGTCAGGTCGTATTACCAGCCGCTTTACCCGGCATTATTGGCGCTTTTTTGCTGGCGGCATCGCGGGCCATTGGTGAGACCATGATTGTGGTACTCGCAGCAGGAAACAGTCCGCAACTGCATGCCAATCCGCTGGAAGCAGTCTCAACAGTGACCATTACTATCGTCAATCAGCTTACGGGTGATACTGACTTTGCCAGTCCGCAGGCGCTGGTGGCTTTTGCGTTGGGTCTTACCCTGTTTGTCATTACATTAGGGCTGAACATTGTTGCACTGTACATCGTGCGTAAATATCGAGAGCAATACGACTAATGAGTACTTCAAATACAACGCCTGTAGATCAGCCTATTGATCCATCTGTGGCTGCTGAGCAACGTGAAAAGCGCAGGAAGACCATTCAAAGCTCTCTGGCACGACGTCATCGCAAAGAAAAAACCTTTCGTGTCATGGGGCTTTCTGCCGTATTGGCTGGTTTGTTCTTTGTGGTAGTTCTTTTCGGCAGTATTTTGGGCAAAGGTTTGCCGGCATTCTGGCAAAGCAGTATGAGCTTGCCGATTCATTTTGATCCAGCCATTGTCAATATTAATCCTAAACCTAAACAGGCTGCGGGAGAATCCCAGGCACAATTTGAACAGCGTATGGTGGATTGGCAAATGCAGGTCGGTCTGGTTGACTGGGATGCCTTGATTGTAAATGGCATGATTGCCAAAGACAGTAAGCTGGAAAGCCAGCGTGATGAACTGGGCTATTTATATACCAGTTCAGAAGCGTATCGTCTGCGGGATATGGTACTGAATAATCCGGCTCTGGTCGGTCAAACCAAAGACGTAAAAATTCTGGCAGATGCCAATGTTGATGTCTGGCTGGCTGGCAATATTGACCGCGATCTGCCCGATGAACAGCAACAGCTCAGTCCTGAAGTCCGTCAGCTTGCGGATGATATGAAAGCTGCCGGAATCATAGAAAGTAGCTTTAATACCAATATCTTTACCAGTCCGGACTCGCGCAGTTCACCTGCTACCTCAGGTCTCGCAGGCGCATTTATGGGCTCATTGTTCATGATGCTGATCGTGATCTTTATCTCGATTCCGATCGGGGTAGCATCGGCCATCTATCTTGAAGAATTTGCACCAAAGAACTGGATTACCGATGTCGTAGAAGTGAATATTAATAACCTTGCAGCAGTTCCTTCCATTGTCTTTGGTTTACTCGGTGCAGCGATTTTTATTGGCTGGATGCATTTACCACTGTCAGCACCGTTGGTGGGTGGTCTGGTATTAAGTTTGATGACACTACCGACTGTGATTATTACTACGCGTGCATCACTTAAAGCCGTACCGCCATCCATTCGTCAGGCAGCATTAGGCTTAGGTGCATCACGCTTGCAAACCGTATTTCACCATGTTTTACCGCTTGCACTACCAGGTATTTTGACGGGGGCGATTATTGGTGTGGCACAAGCACTGGGTGAAACGGCCCCGCTATTATTGATCGGGATGAGTGCTTTTGTCGCAAGTGTACCGGCTTCACCATTTGATCAATCCACAGCATTGCCGGTGCAAATTTTCCTGTGGCAAGGCAATGAGCTACGTAACTTCTTCGAAGGACGTACTGCAGCAGCCATTATTGTACTTCTGGCCATGATGATCAGCCTGAACAGCTTAGCCATCTGGTTACGTAAGAAATTTGAAGTCCGTTGGTAAGGAAGAGCAGAATATGAATACAGCAAATCCAACTATAAATGCCTTAGAAAAGGATCCGTCTGTGAATCCACAACATACACAATTTACCCAAGATTCTGTGACCCAAAAGCCGGCGACTGCTTTTGTTTCCCAGTTTGATACTCAGGCTGAAAACAAAGCACCGAAAAAGTCAGATCAGGTCAAAATCAGTACCTCAGATGTACATGTTTACTATGGTGAAACAGAAGCAATTAAAGGTATTGATCTGAACATCTATGAAAATGAAGTGATTGCTTTTATCGGTCCTTCAGGTTGTGGTAAGTCAACATTCCTGCGTACTTTAAACCGGATGAATGACACGATTGATCGCTGTCGTGTAACCGGTAAGGTGTTGCTGGATCATCAGGATATTTATGACACGAATCTGGATGTGGTATTGCTGCGTGCGCAGGTGGGGATGGTGTTCCAGAAGCCAAACCCTTTTCCAAAATCGATTTTTGACAATGTCGCTTATGGGCCAAAATTGCATGGTCTGGCACGGGATAAATATGATCTGGAAGAAATCGTAGAAAACAGCTTGCGTAAAGCGGGATTATGGGATGAAGTCAAAGACCGTTTAAATCAGCCGGGTACGGGGCTGTCGGGTGGTCAGCAGCAGCGTTTATGTATTGCACGGACGATTGCCGTTTCTCCTGAAGTGATTCTAATGGATGAACCTTGTTCAGCACTCGATCCGATTGCAACAGCCAAAGTTGAAGAACTGATCTCCGAGCTTTCAACCCAATACACCATTGCTATCGTGACTCACTCCATGCAGCAGGCAGCGCGAGTCTCTGATCGGACTGCTTATTTCCATTTAGGTGATCTGATCGAAGTCAACTCGACCGAGAAAGTCTTTACCCAGCCAGATCATCAGCTCACTGAGGCCTATATTACCGGGCGTTTTGGTTAATCAGTCTTATCTCAAGAAAGAAGGGCTAAAAAGCTCTTTTTTTTATATCCAAAAGTAACCAAAGAATAGAAGATATATCAATTGAATCAGTGAAATGTGGAAAAATAAACCGAATCCTATTGTGCCCTAAATTCTTATAGAATATGCCGTCTTTGACATGGCAGAGCTGTCAAAAGATAGATGTTAAGAAAAGGTTGCATCCGCTATGGAAACACTCAAAAAGATGTCAGTTTTTCTGATGCTGCTGATTGCATTAAGTTTAAGCATGGGTGGTCTGTGGCATCAATTACAAGGCGGCAGCATGTTTTATACACTGATTGGATTGCTGTATGGACTCAGTTTGAATTTCTATTTTAAAAAGCAGGAAAAAGCCTTATATGCGAATTCTGCTGTATTGCTGGGTGTTATTCTCTGGGCAGGTTATCAGCATGGCATCAATCTTTTATAGTACAAATTATTTTTGCTCTACTAGAGCCCCATGGATACTGCTCTGTTTCAGCAATTAAACAACAATATTCTATTGAAAAAAAATCATTTGACCTTATCTTAAATTGAAACCTATATAAATAATTGAGACCCGATTTTTATGTTATTTCATACCCCCAAATTACCCGCTGAAATCCGTATTAGTCACTTGAATGCGCGCATTAATGAGCAACGAAAAAAAATAGCGCAAACAACTTCATCTAAACTGGAACTTTTGCAATTGAGCCAGCAATTGTCAAAAGAAGCGCGTGCGCGTAAGAAAACTAACCAGAAAATCTATGTGCTCGATTTTAAAGGTGATATGGCTGCGTCTGCAGTAGAAAGCCTGCGTGAAGAAATTACCCTGATTCTATCTACAGCAAAAGCTGGTCGTGATCGTATCATTGTACGTTTAGAAAGTCCGGGTGGTATGGTACATGGTTATGGTCTTGCAGCTGCGCAACTGGTGCGCTTACGTGAAGCGGGTTTCCATGTGACCATCTGTGTCGATAAAGTGGCAGCCAGTGGCGGTTATATGATGGCGTGTATTGCAAATGAAGTGATTTCTGCGCCGTTTGCGATTGTGGGTTCAATTGGGGTAGTGGCACAGGTGCCGAACTTTAACCGTCTGCTGAAAGAAAACAAGATCGATTTTGAACTTTATACTGCGGGTCAATACAAACGTACGGTGACCATGTTTGGTGAAAATACCGAAGAAGGCAAAGCCAAGTTTGAAGAAGAATTGCAACAGACACATGCCTTGTTTAAACACTTCGTGGAAAAATATCGTCCACAGTTAAATGTTGAAAAAGTGGCAACGGGTGAACACTGGTATGGTCAGGATGCCCTAGACCTGAATCTGGTAGATAAACTGCAAACTTCCGATGAATATCTGCTAGGCCTATTACCACAACATGATGTGTATTTAATCCAGACCCGTAAAAAACCAACGCTGGGCGAAAAACTAGGTTTGCAAGCAGCACAAATTGCAGATTCTTTTATCCCTGCGGTGATGAATAAAGTAGTAGATACATTAACCAAAGCCAATTCAAATCTGGTACAGATGCGTGATCCTAAACTTTAATTGGTTATTCAGTTATGAATCTAAAAGCTCACTTCGGTGGGCTTTTTTTATGATTTAAAATCAAAAAATTGTGCTATAAGTAACTGACTTATAGAAGTTTCTCATTTATATGCTCACGTTTCTTTTACTATTCGGCTTATTCAGTATCATTTTTATTCCGATGCTATTTATGCTCTATTCTGAAGCGAAATTAACCACTGACGAATCGAAGAAGATTTTATTTTGGCTCAGCTTTCTTCCGGGCACTTCAATCTTTTTACTTTACGCATTTTTAAAGCCAGATGCTCCACCAGTTAGTCCTTCGAAGGACTGTGGCGTGATTCAATTTTACCAATTCAATGCTCGTCGTGGTGGTTACTTTGAGCGTGTCAGCATCCGCTTTGATGGTGCTCAATATAATCGTCATCTATTTTTTGATAAGCATCTAAAGAAAATTCCTCAAGGTCAAAAAGCCTGCTTTGAATATTTAGATAAGTTCAAATATCCGCATTTGGCAGAATCTAAGCTGGTTAAATGGATTGAACCTTCATAAATATCAGCCATGGTTACTGCTCATCAGCTAAAATGAAGCATATTTCCATTAAGAGCAGAAAGATGACCGTGGCTGAAGCATTTTTAGCAATCCAAAATTGTTATTTTAACTATGAATTTGAGGAACTGAATTTAGCGGATGACTTCCCAGAAGAGTTGCCTGTTTCTCTACGTGGAATTATGTACAGACATGAGATTCAATATCCCGATGCCACCTATTATATTTATTACAGCGAGATATTGACGGGTAATGAATTGCAAAAAATGAAAGATGATTGGCAGCGATATTGCCCACTTCCATAATTTAAAATAAGAAAATATAAAATCTAAGTCTTTAATTCCAGCAAATAAAAAAGCTCACTTTAGTGGGCTTTTTTATTTGCTGGAATTAACATCAATCCACCAGTAAACATCGCCCCAACTGTCGCTAATAATATATCTTTATGGGCATCCCACATATCACCTTGCTGGCCGTTATAACTTTCCGCCTGTTCAGGTGATAAGCCAATGGCGATCAGCCATTCAATCCATTCATAAATCAGGCTGGTTGCCATCACAAATTGAATGACTAAAAGAAAAATGGTGAATGGTTTTTGCTGGGGTAACCAGACCTGAAACAGTCGATAAAAAACAGGATAGAGCAACAGGCCAAAAACCAGATGCACAAAACGGTCAAACATGTTGCGAGACCAGCCTATGAGAGCATTTAGGTCAAAGCCAAACAGTGTCTGAATCCAGTCATTATAAGGCACATAAGAATATAGATAATGTGCTGCAACGATATGGATGAATAAAAACAGAATATACAGATTAAAACTAAGAAAACTGAGTCCGATTTTATACAGGCAGAAAATCAGCATACCGATCATAAATAGGGTACCGGTCTGATGCAGTAAATAGGATTGCATTTCCAGAGGCTGAATGCTGGCAACAATGATCGCAGCCACCAAAACCCCCAGGCTGATCAAATGTTTGCCGCTCAATCGATGATCTATCATCTTGTTATCTGTCGTTTTGTTTTAAAGTTGAAAATAATTATAAATAAAAAAAGCGAAGCCGGAGCCTCGCTTTTGGTCTTAATTATCTAAATTAGATTTTAGAAATTAAGTCTTTAATTTGTTTTGCCTGGTCAGCAGCATTACCTGTATAAGTTGCAGGGGTCATTTCAGCCAGACGTGCACGGTCTGCAGCAGGAACTGCTTCAAGCTCATTACCATTCACGAAGCTCACCATCATGTCACGAGTCATCGCTTGACCACGAGTCAGTGCTTTCAGTTTTTCGTATGGTTTTTCAACGTTGTAACGACGCATTACTGTTTGGATTGGTTCAGCCAGAACTTCTTGTGCGTGGTCAAGATCTTCAAGAATACGAGCAGCATTCAGTTCAAGTTTACCGATACCTTTTAAGCAAGCTTCAAATGCGATCAAGCTTTGTGCAAAACCAACACCCATGTTACGCAGAACAGTAGAGTCAGTTAAGTCACGCTGCCAGCGAGATACAGGCAGTTTTTCGCCCAGGTGAGCCAATACGGCATTTGCAATACCCAGGTTACCTTCAGAGTTTTCAAAGTCGATTGGGTTCACTTTATGCGGCATGGTAGAAGAACCCACTTCGCCTTCTTTCAGTTTTTGTTTGAAGAAGCCAAGAGAGATATAACCCCAAACGTCACGGTTAAAGTCGATCAGGATGGTATTGAAACGACGCAGTGCATCAAACAGTTCCGCCATATAGTCGTGCGGTTCGATCTGAGTGGTGTACGGGTTGAAAGTCAGACCTAAAGATTCAACAAATGCTTGTGAATGAGCAGGCCAGTTGATTTCTGGGTAAGCAGAGTAGTGCGCATTGTAGTTACCTACAGCACCGTTAATTTTGCCTAGAAGTTCAACTTGTTTGAACTGTTTGATTTGACGAGCCAGACGGTAAGCCACGTTCGCCATTTCTTTACCCAAAGTGGTTGGGCTGGCAGTTTGACCGTGAGTACGAGACAGCATTGGCTGTTCAGCGTGAGTCTCAGCCAAAGCCACGATTGAATCGATAATTTGTTGCATAGACGCGATTAAAACATCACGGCCATTTTTCAGCATTAAAGCATGAGACAGGTTATTGATGTCTTCAGAGGTACATGCAAAGTGAATGAATTCACCCGCATTTTTCAGCTCTTCAATCCCTGCAATTTTTTCTTTCAGGAAATACTCAACCGCTTTCACGTCATGGTTTGTAGTACGTTCGATCTCTTTAATGCGGTTGGCATCTTCTTCAGAGAAGTTTGCAACAATCGCATCAAGTGCAGCATTGGTTTCAGATGAGAAAGCTGGCACTTCAGTGATTTCAGGACGGTTGGCAAGCGCTTGTAACCAACGCACTTCAACAGTCACACGAGCATGGATCAGACCAAACTCAGAAAGAAAAGGGCGCAGCGCATCACATTTGCTAGCGTAGCGTCCATCTAATGGAGAAAGTGCAGTTAAAGCGTTCATATCGATTCCCTAAATTTTGGAATTAAACGAAAAACGGTGCGCGTACAACAACATGGTTTAGATCACCTGAAACTGTAAGCGCGCGAGATTTTGGATATCCTGTAGCAGCTTGCGCTTGCCAAAAATCATGCCCCATGAACTGCCACCAAGCTGACGCCATAAGTGCGCCATCTGCAGTCCAGTAAAGAGTGAAGCACGGATGCGGTTGGTATGACCGGAATCTTTAAATGCTTCAGCATTGCCACGCACCATGATCCGCGGATTGATCTGTCCGGCGGTATCGACATAGGTCTGAGCGAGATTGGCAATGATGCTGGGGTGCATGTAATTGTTATCGAAGAAGGAGAGCTGTCTGAGGATTTTTTGCTGGGATTGTTCGATGATTTCAACAAACTTGGGATTACTATAGACCTTCTTTTCTAACTGAAGAAGTGCCATGGCATAGGACATTGGAAGTTTGGTCGATGAAAGTTTTGGAAGTCTGGATTTTGGAGACGTATTAAAAGGTTGGGTAATGCTGCTTTCCAGGGTTTTTAAACCGAGGGAAATATCGGCCAGCTGATTAAAGAAGTCTAAGGTCTGGGCATTTAACTTGCCACTTGGACGGATATTTAAACTGGCTTTAATCAACTGCTCAAAATAGAAATTACCGCTTTCACCAATGCTTTGCTGTCCCGTCAATGCAGTCATATGCGTCAGCTGGGTGGCCTGAAAAACCCCCGCTAGCGCCAACGCACGATTTTGACGAACATTCAACGTTGTGGCTTGTTGAAACGGTAACTCCGTCATGCCGAAATCATCCTTTAATAAAATCAGGTTTAGGCGCATTGGTATGATGAATCACGCCACCACCTAAACAAACTTCACCTGAGTAGAATACAACGCTTTGACCCGGGGTCACAGCACGTTGCGACTCATCAAATTCAACACGAACACCATTTGGTGTTTCTGGATCCTTGAAAATAGTACACGCTTGGTCAGGCTGACGGTAGCGGGTTTTTGCCGTACAGCGGAAACCTGATTCAGGAATATCCTGTTCACCGGCTACCCAGTCAATCGCTTCAGACCACAATATGGTACTTTGCATCAGTGGATGTTCATGACCTTGACCCACCACCAGACGGTTGCCTTCGATATCTTTATGCAGCACAAACCAGGCACCTTCTTCCGCGCCTTTCATACCGCCAATACCGATCCCGCCGCGTTGACCGAGCGTATAGTACATTAAGCCGTGATGATCACCAACCTCTTTGCCATCTTCCAGCACGATTTTTCCAGGTTGAGCCGGTAAATATTGCTTCAAGAAGTCATTGAAGCGACGTTCCCCAATAAAACAGATACCCGTAGAATCTTTTTTCTTGGCTGTTGCCAGACCTAATTCTTCTGCAATTTTACGTACTTGTGGTTTTTCAATTTCACCGACAGGGAACAGGGTCTTATTAATTTCACGACCATGAACCGCATGCAGGAAGTAAGTCTGGTCTTTATTATTGTCATAACCACGCAGTAATTGAGCATATTGCTCACCACGTGAATTGGTCATAGTCTCGCCGCGACGACAGTAGTGACCGGTGGCAATAAAGTCGGCGCCGAGATTGATCGCATGATCCAGGAAGGCACGGAATTTAATTTCTTTATTACACAAAATATCCGGGTTTGGCGTACGGCCAGCAGCATATTCAGCCAGGAAATGCTCGAACACGCGATCCCAGTATTCCATCGCGAAGTTGGCAGTATGCAGTTTAATCCCGATCTTGTCGCAAACGGCTTGTGCATCGGCAAGATCTTCCATTGCCGTACAGTATTCTGTGCCGTCATCTTCTTCCCAGTTTTTCATGAAAAGACCTTCAACCTGATAACCCTGTTGAAGGAGGAGAGCTGCAGACACAGATGAATCTACACCACCAGACATACCGACGATGACACGTTGTTGCATAGGATTAGGCATCCAAATTTGAAATTAAGGGAGAATTTTGGTGCTCGTAAATGAGCGATAAAGGATAGCGTTTGCCAGCTTGGGCATCCTGCACGGCTTTAATCACCAATGGGCTGCGAGCACGTGCGGTTTCAACCAGTTCATCCAGCGTCATCCAGACTGCACCGACAATACCGGTATCCAGTTCAGCATTTTCATCATGGCTGATGGCTTCTGCTCTCAAACAGAAACGGAAATAGGTACGATCCGGGAACATCGGTGGGGTATAGGTATAGATGCCGATCAGATCAATGACATTAACCTGATAGCCGGTTTCTTCCATGGTTTCACGAATGGCTGCTTCGACAATGGTTTCACCTGCCTCCACATGGCCTGCTGGCTGATTGAATACGGTATGGGTGACACCTTCAGTATGTTCTTCAACGAACAGGAATTTTCCATTTTTTTCGACGACAGTTGCAACAGTGACGTGAGCAGTCCAAGCGGTCATAAAGGAGCACCATGGAATAAAAACTGTATTCTACAAAATTTAGGCGGCGGTGGCTATGTCGATACTCGGGATTTTAATTTAGATGATTAACAATAAATGTATTTGGCGAAAAAGAAAACGTAGAATATAATGAGTACATAAAATACTAAAACAGTAATATTTGCATTCTACGCTTTAATATAAGAATTTGATTTAAAATAAAATTTAATAAAAATTAGCAGTATTTCATAACAATTAAAATAAATAACAGGCTTTATAGGACAGGATTCCAATGAAATTCAGAACAGACATTAATGGCCTCAGAGCAATTGCCGTGATTGCAGTCATGCTATTTCATTTTAATGCGGCCTGGATGCCTGGCGGTTTTGTTGGAGTAGATGTCTTCTTTGTGATTTCAGGCTTTTTAATGACTGGAATCATATTTAAAGATTTAGAACATGAAAAATTTTCTATTCTGAAATTTTATGTGGCTCGTGCGAATCGGATTATTCCGGCTTTGGCCGCGCTGTGTCTGGTATTAATGATTTTTGGCTGGTTTTATCTGACACCTTTTGATTACAAGTTATTGGGTAAGCATGCTGCGAGTAGCATGACTTTTTTATCCAATATCAGTTACTGGAAGGAATCCGGTTATTTTGAGGCAGGCACTCACGAAAAGTGGTTATTACATACCTGGTCACTTTCCGTCGAATGGCAATTCTATATGATTTATCCGCTCGTTCTCATTGCCATGCGCAAGTTCATGTCCATCCAGACCATGAAATTTATGCTGCTGGCAGGAACAATTTTAGGATTCATCCTATCAATAATCGCTACCTATAAATGGCCAAACCCGGCTTATTTCCTGTTACCTACCAGAGCCTGGGAAATGATGATCGGGGGAATTGCTTATCTTTACCCTTTGACCTTGCAGGAAAATAAGAAAAGGTTGCTGGAAGGAACGGGATTGGCACTTATACTGGGGTCTTATTTCTTCATTTCAGCAGAAGATTTGTGGCCTGGCTATCTGGCAGTTTTTCCTGTTATCGGCACTTTTCTGATGATTCAGTCACATCGAAATGACAGCGTTATTACCAATAATATTGTGTTTCAAAAATTAGGGACCTGGTCTTATTCTATTTACCTCTGGCACTGGCCTTTGGTGGTTCTGATCTATATCTACTCATTGCCTGAATATTATGTGTATGCCGGAATAGTACTTTCTATAGTGTTAGGTTTTCTGAGCTATAAGTATATTGAGCAGATTAAATTACCTTCATACCATCAATGGAAAGATATTTATCGTATAAAACCACTTTATTTTTCTCTAGTGCTCATGAGCTTAGGAGTTACTTTAAATATATTTAATGGTTTTAATACAGATCTGCGCCAAGGTGCAGCATCAGAACAGGCGAAATTCTTAGATTATTATAATGAAAAATTCAAAAATTTAAGGGATGCATACTGGCTGAAATGTGATACTTACGTGAGCCTGACTGAGCATAATAGTTATGATCCTGATCCGGTCTGTATCACGAAACAAAAGGAAGGCGGGGTGTTTTTATGGGGAGATTCTCATGCTGAGGCACTTTCTTTAGGGCTGAGGACATTACTGAAATCCAATGATATCCCTTTTTATCAGAAAACCTCTTCCATTTGCAGGGCATCGCTGACCGAGATTAACTATCATAAAGGGGCTTATAAAGAAGCCTGTGATTATTCCAATAAACTGGCACTAAAGAGCATCGCAGAACTTAAGCCCAAAATTGTGGTGATCACCCAAGCCCTGAAACACGACGAAACCAATTGGGAAAATATCGGGACAAGTTTACTTCAGCTTGGCGTATCCAATATCGTCATTGTGGGGCCAATTTCGCAATGGAAACCTTCACTTCCTAAAGTGATGGTGAAACCGAAAAACTGGAATAGTACTGAAGATTTTATATTTGATGCCGGGCTGGATCTAAGAGCAGTTCAGGTAGACGAGAAAATGAAAAAATTACAATATCCTCAGGGAATTACTTATATTTCTCTTATTGATCATCTATGTAAAAAAGATGATGTTCAGCAGCAATACAAATGTCGGATTCGGGCAGCTCAAGGAGAAGACCTGCTTCAGGTGGATTATGGACACCTAAGTGAATCAGGCTCTTTATTTGTAGGGAATACCATACTGTCAAAATACTTATTAAATTTATATTCTCAGGGTGTGACTACAAATCAATAAGCTTATTTCCTGTGATTGATCAGCCACCCATTGAGGTGGCTTTTACATATATAAGTTTGATGAAGATTATCCATTTATTTTGAATACTTCAGTGATGCTGCAATCACGCACAAACTGTTCATCGTGTGAAACTAAAATCACAGCGCCGGCATAAGACCGAATTGCACTTGCCAACAAAGCTTTAGACTCAATATCCAGATGATTTTCTGGCTCATCCAATAATAAAAGTTCGGGTTGAGGAGAGACCTGGCTAAGACCTAATAACGCCACTTTCAGCTTTTCACCACCACTTAACTGAGACAAAGGATAAGTACCTTTATCACCACGAATTCTGAGTTGGCCTAATAAATTACGCCATTCCACTTCCGGAATATCGGGATTCATCTGCCTTAAATTTTCAATCGCACTTAATGCCTCATTGAGAAAACTAAAATTTTGATCCAGATAAAAACAGTTTCGTGCCAGAAAGATTTGATCCAGAGGTTGCTGCTTTTGTTGGGCGATCAGTTTCAGCAAAGTGGATTTACCAATTCCGTTTCGGCCTATAATATGGATCTTTTCAGCTGCACTTAAAGCAAGATTCACAGGCTGTGGAGTACCAAAAGGAAGCTTTAACTCTTTAACCCGCAGAATTTCACCAGACTGTGGTTTAAGGTCTGGAAATTGAAATAGCTGAGGTTTTATCTTTTCGAGTTGCTGCTTTTGAAATTTTAACTCAGATTGTTCATTGGAAATTTGCCGTTGGTGCTGTGCCTGAACTTTACCTATACTTTGACCAGCCTGTTCTTTTTTAAAGTCTAAAAGCACTTTGGCTTGGGAATTCGAATCACGTAATTTGTTTCCGGCACGTTCCCGCTTTTGTGCTTTCATTAAAACGTCATGCTGCTTGTGCTTCATCTGTTTAATATCACGCTGACTCTGCTGAATTGACTGTTCGAGTGAAGTGACATTTTTCTGATACTGTTCAAAAAACTCCACATAGTTTCCTGTAGAGTGCTGTAATCCATGCTCATTTAAATAATAAATATGATCAACCTGATCTAGCAAAGTCCGGTCATGACTAATGATCAATGCACCAGCAGGATGTAAGTTTAAATGCTCTATTAACCATGTCCGTGCTTCACGATCCAGATGGTTGCTTGGCTCATCCAGCAATAAATAATATTCAGGCTTTAAGAACAAGCTACATAAAGCAAGTTTGGTCTTTTGGCCCTCACTCAAATATTGCACAGGAAAGTCCAGATCGGTGGGTAATTGTGCTGAGCTCAACAGTTGCTGCCATTCATGCGGCAAGTGCCAACTATCCTCAAGTAGCTCATAATCCTCGAAACTGGCTGTACCATGTTCAACATTTTTAAAAGCACGATGTAATTGACTTACTTCGAGTGCTTCAGCAATTGTGGCTGCCTTTAACCGATGCAATTGTGGTAGATAGGCATGATGCATTTGCCAGGAAACTTGGCCTGAGCAATGTGGAGAAGAATGCTGAGCCTGATACAAAAGCTGCATGAGCAAAGACTTACCTTGTCCATTACGGCCAATTAAAGCGCTGACCTGAGCTTTAGGAAGGGTAAAATTTAAATTCTGAAATATGACTTTGGAAGGGAATTCTAAAGTCAGACTGGATATTACACATGCCTGCTGAGTCATAAATAACCTCATAAATACAGGATGCACAAAATAAACAAGAGATTTTTTCTAGAAAAGATCAAGCCAGACGATCTATTTTGCACATCAATCTAAAAATAATCGTTGATGAGAAAAATAGACTTACTTCATTGGCGTGACTCACTTATAAGAGAAGGGGAATTTGGACCTTATTTTAATACAAATAATCTTGCTTAAAAATAGATCAGATTAGGATTTTTTATCCAATATATTGATGCTGATTTAATTGAATTTCACGATTTTAAAAATATGGGATGATTTACTTGAAGTTGAACGAGTAAGTTTCATTTACACTATGCGGATAAAGTCTTCCCTATTTTGCTTTTAAAGGATTTTTTTATGTCTGAACTTAAGCTCTACATTACTTTATTGGGCGGCAAGCATGAAAAAGCCAATGTAGAAGTACATGATGTAGTTCCGGTCATTAGTTTAGATATTAAGACAGCTTTTCCATATCTGAAGGAACAATGGTTTGGTGTGCAAAAAGGCCTGCATGTCGATGGTTGGATGACGATCAATGGTGTCAACTATCAGGATCTGAATTATCAGGTTCAGGTGACGGACATACCTGTAAAACAGGATTTAAAACTATTCCTGATCAATCTGGGTGCTTATGTGCCAGATCAGTTTGGTGAAATCCATAAATATCTGGTAGTTGCTGCAAAAAATAAGACTGAGGCTAAAGCACAAGGCAAGCTGGCCATTGAAAAGACCTGGTTTAAACCTCATACCGATGCCGTGATTGATGTAGATGATTGCTTAGAACTGAACAGGATTGACCAGAAATTTGTGCATCTGGTAGAGGGAGACTTTGAAGCCAATAGTTTTAAGAATGATTATGTAATTATTCCTTAATTAAGATAAGGCTACGTAAAGTAGCCTTAATTTATCGATTTATTTGTAATGGCCTGAGACTTTCACATAGTTTTGTGCTGAATAAGGCAAGAAAGCTATTTCCTTTTCAGTCAGTGGACGCACTTTTTTGACTGGACTGCCTACATACAAGTATCCACTTTCTAATACCTTATTCGGTGGTACCAGTGAACCCGCTCCAATCATCACATCATCTTCAACGATTACATCATCGAGAATAATTGTACCGATACCCACTAAAACACGATTACCAATGGTACAGCCATGTAATTTTACATGATGACCAATCGTCACATCTTCACCAATAATCAGTGGTGAACCTTCAGGTTTATCCGCCTTTTTATGACTCACATGCAACATAGAATGATCTTGTACATTCGAGTTCTTGCCAATACGAATATGATTCACATCACCACGAATTACGGCAAAAGGCCACACAGATACATTTTCGCCTAAAACGACATCACCTACGACCACCGCCATCGGATCGATATAACAAGAGTCAGCGACTTGCGGGCGAGTATCCAGATAAGGGCGAATGTTTTGGCTCATGTCAGTATCATCCTGAAAGTTTATAAGCATTATAAAATAAAAAAGCACACATTCGATGAATGTGTGCTTTGGCTTTAGTAAGATCTAATATTGATAATAAATATTAGAACAGGTTACTAAAGAATTGTTTGATATGATCCAGCATGCGGGCAAAGAAACCAGCTTCTTCAACTGCTTTCAGTGCAACAAGTGGTTTCTCAGCAATCACTTTGCCGTTTAAAGTCGCCACATATTTACCTACGACTTGACCTGGTTGTAAAGGCGCAGTCAGTTTAGGCTGAACGACTAATTGAGTCTTGATGGCATTGGCCTGACCTTTAGGCATAGTCACATTAAAGTTTTCTGCAAGACCGATCTGCACTTCATTTTCCTTACCAAACCAGACTTTAGACTTGGCTAGAACCTGTTTAGCGGGTTGAACATTTTTGGTTTCAAAGTTTGCATAACCCCAAGCCAGAAGTTCACGTGTTTGCGATGCACGTTCATTCATGGTTGGTGCACCGAAAATCACTGAAATCAGACGAGTCGGACCACGTTTAGAAGAAGTCGTTAAACAGTAACCGGCTTCATCAGTATGACCAGTTTTCAAACCATCTACACTTGGATCAGTATAGAGCAGGGCATTACGGTTGCCTTGCTTAATCCCGTTAAAAGTAAACTCTTTTTCAGAGTAGATTGGATAGTATTTTGAACTGTCTTTGATGATGTGCTGAGCCAAAGTTGCCATATCTTTCGCAGTCGAATAATGGCCTTCAGCTGGCATACCAGTCGAGTTGATGAAGCTGGTATTGGTCATGCCAATCCGTTTCGCTTCCTGGTTCATCATATGTGCAAAGGTACCCTCGTTCCCTGCAATATGTTCAGCCATCGCCTTAGATGCATCGTTACCGGACTGGATAATAATCCCGCGCAACATTTCTAGTGCAGTCGCCGTACCATTTAAAGGTACATACATACATGATTCTGCACTGCTACCACGGCACCATGCAGATTCATTCATGCGAACCTGTTCATCTTCAGTCAGCTCACCACTTAATAACTTCTGCTCGATGATGTAACTGGTCATCATCTTGGTCATTGAAGCAGGGGCTAATTTTTCATTTTCATTTTTTGATGCGAGAATTTGCCCTGTCTCGTAGTCCATTAGCACATAAGATTTATTATTCAATTCTGGTGGTGCAGATAAGACAGTTGCTGCAAAGCTAAAACTAGGAATTAATAATAATGCAGCAAGGGCAGTTTTTTGGGTCATTTCTAGTGGGTTCCAATATCTTGATGTAAGCACGAAGAGCCTAGCATTTTAGGACAAAGCTAGGCTGACTTCTATGGGAAACCCGGGGTTATTTCAAAAGTATTGTAAGCAATCACGCAAAAAGTGGATTATTTACTGTAGCTCACCAACTCATTGCAAATGGCCTGATTCTTTTTCTTGCCAGCCTTTTTGGCGTCGCTCTGTGCTTCGGCCAGAATGTTACGGAAATCTGACTGTTTTACCATCTGGTTCAGGCGCTCAACCGGATTTTTTTGGCCGGGCAAATATTCAGTCACCAGCTGGTTATACCCCTGATTGAATTTTGCTTTGTCTTTGACCATGCTTGGGCAAATTTCAGAAAGGACATAAATTGCAGCTAATTCTTGCTTGGTGATTTCCTGACTCGGGGTGACTTCAATATTTTCATTTGCTGCATAAACCGAGCTGCCCCAAAGTGTCATACCAGCAACAACAGATAAACTTAAACTTTTAATTAATGTACGTTTCATCAAAAAACTCAAAAATTACATGTAGAACAATAATTTGTTAGCTTAAAGATATTTTTAAAATTGAAAAGAGGGGAAATGTAGTGAAGCTGTAGAATTATGAAGAAATGTGTAAGAGAAAAAAGACGATGCTGGCATCGTCTCATTTCAGTGAGAAAGACCTTATTCCTGATAAGCTAAAACGTCTTCACACGCTGTTTTTTGTTCGTCTTTTGCAGTCTGTTTTGCACCTTGACGTGCTTCTTCAAGCACAGTCTTGTATTCACTGTCTGCCTGAAGTTTTTGATAGGTCATCGATTTGTCTGAGTATTCTTTTAGATAAGATTGAATCAGCTGCTGAATCGTTGTATCGAATTTTGCATTCTGACCAATAATGCCCGGGCATACTTCAATCATTACCTGTGCAGATGCGACATCTTCTTTCACGATCATGTCATTTTCTTCAGCTGTCAAATCATTGGCAATAACTGCAGGAGAAACAAAAGTTGCCAAACTTAAAGCCAAAGTACCCCAAAGAGAGAATTTTTTCATCATCTTAAGCCATATGTATTAATGGATATCGTGCTACAAATATATATAATTCCTGAACTAATACAATGAAATGTCCTAGCGAGTCATTTTTTAGCTCAACGAGATTTTGCAGTGAATATATTAATTTCCAATGATGATGGCGTTTTTGCACCAGGTATACAGGCACTGGCGCAGGCCTTGAGGCCTTTAGGACGTGTTGTGGTGGTAGCTCCAGAAAGTGAACGTAGCGGATTTTCCAGTGCACTGACTTTAGACCGACCATTAAGACCGATCCAGATTTCTCCCGATGTATGGGCGGTTAATGGCACGCCGGCTGACTGTGTCTATCTGGCCATGAACGGCTTATTTGATGTTGAATTCGATCTGGTGGTCAGCGGCATTAACAGTGGTGCCAATCTGGGAGATGATGTGCTGTACTCGGGTACGGTGGGGGCTGCATTTGAAGGCCGTCTGGCCAAACAACCTGCATTAGCAGTTTCTCTATGTGGGCAAAACGTTCGATCTTATACCTCACCAGAAGATTATCGCATTGCAGCGCAATGGGTGCATGATTTTATTGCGGCAGGTTTGCCGACTTTGCCTGAGCGGCATATTTTTAATGTGAATATTCCTGATATGGCTGAGCTGAAAGGAACTAAAGTGACCTTTCAGGGACGCCGTAGCCAGTCCAAACCGATTACCAGTCATGTAGATCCACGTGGTCGCCAGGTTTACTGGATTGGGCTATCGGGTGAAGCAGTCGCAATGCCAAAACATAAAGGAACTGAAATCGAGTCAGACTTTTTTGCAATTGCCAATGGCTATGTAAGCGTGACGCCAATTCAGATGGATGCCACAAACTATGACACACTTCACACTTTGCAAGCCCAGATTCTAAATAAAATCTAATGAATGTTATAAGTTTGTGAAAAATGAAAGCTTACAAGTATATTGTAGTAAAACTTTGCTAATCTTACTGGGTTTTTGCAACCGTATAGATGTTAGAGAGGAAGATAATGTCCTTGGTGTCACCGAAATACTTCATTCATGCTTCACCATCCAGCTTCATCAAAACTCTGGTTTTGTCCACTGTGGTTGTTTCCACAATGATTATTACTGGTTGTGCCACTAAACCTCAGGTCAATAATATGACCCGCTATGCCGCAGCGCCTGACTTCTATACGGTACGCTCTGGGGATACTTTGAGTGGCATTGCAGCACGTTATGGTCTGAGCTATATCAGTGTGGCAGAGATGAATGATATTGCTCCACCGTATCGTATTTATGTGGGTCAGTCGATTCGCCTGAAAAATAACACTACTGCGCGCCGTACTACAGCGCCTCAACCTGTTACCCAAGCTGCCCCGATTCAGCGTCAAACGATTGCGATTCCAGCGCCAACCACTCCAGCTCCAACGACTGTTAAGACTACGCCAAAACCTGCCACCACTACTTCTGCACCGATTACCCCAGTATCGACAGCAGCGGGATTACGTTGGGTCAAGCCATCAAATGGTCCGGTATTACAAAACTATGATCTGGCTGCAAATATCAAAGGTACCCGTTATGGCGGTAATGTCGGAGATCCGGTCTTTGCTGCAGCAGATGGGCAGGTGGTATATGCAGCAGATGGCCTGAAGGAATATGGTAATCTGGTATTAGTTAAACATATTAATGGCTATATCACCGCTTATGCGCATAACAGTAAATTAAGCGTGAAAAGTGGCCAAAATGTAACGGCTGGTCAAAAAATTGCCGAGATGGGGGCGACTGGTACAACCCGTACTATGCTTGAGTTTCAGGTTCGCTTAGACGGAAAACCGATTAATCCAACAGCAGTTTTACCAAATAATTAAATAAATAATGCAAAACGTAAATTTCACCGTATAATACAATGAGTTGCTTTTATCAAAAGATGAAGCATCTCATAAGTTTAGAGGGGAATTTATGTTAGATCAACTTCGAGCAATGGGTGTCTTTGCTTGTGTTGTGGAAAAGAACTCGTTTAGCGGTGCTGCACGTGAGCTAGGGATTACAACCAGCGCCGTGAGTCAACAAATTCGCTCTTTAGAACAGGATATGGAAGTTGTACTTCTAAATCGTTCTACGAGAAAATTAAGTCTGACCGAAGCGGGACAAGCTTTTTTTCACAGCTGCCAGGAAATGTTGTCTGCTGCTGAGCGTGGAAAGGTTCGCATTAACGAGTTACGTGATGATCTTGTTGGTGAACTTCGTATTGTATCCTTACCGGAAGTATGTGCGAATCATGTGATTCCTGCACTTTCTCACTGGATGTCCGCACACCGTGGCCTGACAGTCCACCTGGAAACAAACAATCATGAGGTTGATTTGTTGGAAGGGCGTATTGATATTGCCCTGCGATTTGACCAGAACGATGATGATCACAACCTTCAGGTTGTGCCATTAATGCAGATTGAACAGATTCTTGTTGCTGCGCCAAGCTATATTAACCAGACCGCCATTATCTCGCGTCCTGAAGACCTGAAACATCATGATGTTTTGCCTTTAACGCATATTAAAAATCATCAGAATTTCAGTTTTCAGCATGTGCATAGTGCAGAAAAGGTTGAATTTGAACTGAGCTCACGCTTTAGTACCAATAACAGCCTGGTTGCAAAAGCTATGTGCCTGCAAGGCAATGGGGTTGCTAAGATTTTATATCTTGATGTTAAAAAAGATTTATTAAATGGTTCACTGATTGAAGTCTTGCCTGAATGGAAACTTCCGCCAGTCACCCTTTATGCAGTTATGCCTAATCGAGAACAGCAACCGACTAAAGTCCTGCGCTGTCTGGAGGCATTGAAACAATATTTTAGCCAGATCTCTGGTGGACGTTTGTTACAAGTCGCATCATAAATTCCCTATAAACAAAAAAGCCGCTTTAAAGCGGCTTTTTTGTTGTTCAAGATAGACTTAAGCAAGATAAGCCTTGATCATTTTCACTAAACGTTCGATCAGTTGATCGGCCTGTTCCTGAGTAATGTTCAGGGTAGGCAACAGACGAACGACATTACCTGCAGTCACGTTGATAATGGTTTTGTATTCATCGCGTGCAATATCCACCAGCTCACCGCAGTCTTTAGGCAACTCAATCCCGATCATCAGACCGAAACCGCGTACAGTCACTTGATGATCTGCAAGCTGGTTACGTAACTGCTCAACAATATATGCACCTTTTTCAGCGGCATTGGCCACGATATTCTCTTTTTGCATAATATCGATAATGGTATAAACCACGCGTGAACCCAATGCAGTACCGCTATAAGTCGAACCGTGGTTACCCGCAGTCAAAACACCGACACCACGACCTTGAGTCATCACGGCACCAATCGGGAAGCCATTGCCCAGACCTTTAGCTGTGGTCAGTACATCCGGCACAATATTGGTGTGCTGATAAGCAAAATATTTACCGGTACGGCCATTACCTGTTTGTACTTCATCCAGCATCATTAACCAGTTGTGCTGATTACAGATCTGACGGATTTCTTCTAGGTAGCTAAAGCCTTGCGGTGCAGTGTTGACACCACCTTCACCCTGAATCGGTTCAACCAGAATAGCCACGATATCCGGATGGTTAATTGCAGCTTCTTCAATGGCTTCAATATCACCAAAAGGTACACGAATAAAACCTTCAACCAATGGACCAAAGCCTTGTTGAACTTTTTTGTTACCCGTTGCAGATAGGGTTGCCAGCGTACGGCCATGGAAAGATTTGTCAGCTACAATAATTTTTGGTGACGCAATACCTTGCATATGACCGAATTTACGCGCAATTTTGATAGCGCCTTCGTTCGATTCTGCACCACTGTTGGAGAAGAAAACTTCTTCCATGCCAGCGACTTCAGCCAGTTTCTGTGCAGCAGCAGTTTGCCAAGGCACTTCAAAAAGGTTGCTGGTATGAATCAGGGTTGCAGCTTGTTCCGCAATTGCTTCAGCAATCACTGGATGAGCATGACCCAAACCGCAAACGGCGATCCCAGTTAAGGCATCTAAATACTCTGTACCATCTTCGGTATAAAGATATGCACCTCGTCCTCGGACAAAGCTGATCGGTTGACGACCAAAGACTGGCATCAAATGTGAAGGTTGATCAGTTTGTACCGGAGCGAGGGTAATATTGTTCATGACTAACTCTTTACTGTTAGGTGGAAAGAAAAACTTATATAAGCAAAAACTTGGTCAGATTTAAAGGGTAATTGTAAATAAAAATGGATTTATTACTTTAGACGTACTGTTTTTCTTTGTTTTGGGTATAATGCGAGACAGATTAGTTGAGGATTTATCAATGACTGAACAAGCACGCGATACCGAAGCGTTAATTCGTGACCAAATTGCCAAGCACGCAGTACTTCTTTATATGAAAGGCACACCACAATTTCCACAATGTGGTTTTTCTGCACGTGCGGTAGAAGCACTCAGTCAAATTGGTCGTCCATTTGCTTATGTTAATATTCTGGAAAACCCGGATATTCGTGCAACTCTGCCACAAATTGCGAACTGGCCGACATTCCCACAACTTTGGATCAATGGTGAATTGATCGGTGGTAGTGACATCATGCTCGAAATGTTCCAAAAAGGTGAATTACAGCCTTTAGTAGAGCAATACAGTCCAGCACCTGAAGCTTAATCCTTGGATTAAACTGATAGATGTGAAAAAGCGCTTCCGAGAGAAGCGCTTTTTTTATGGGTGAATAGTGAGGCAGGGGGCAGAATTAATCTTCTGCCTGCTGACCCTCAGATTTTTCTAGTTCTTTTGATTCAGCAACCAAGGCCTCAGCTAAGGTATCTGGATCGGTCAGAACTTCCTTTATAGGCGCCTTATCTTTTTTCTTTTTCTTCTTTTTTTTCTTTTTCTTAGGTTCTTCCTCAAACTCGGCACCATCTTCAATGGCTTGCCAGTATTCGAGTTGTTCCATCACAGCAGCAAAGATCGAGTTTTTGCTATAACGGCCTTTCTTGTCCATAGTCCCGACCGGACGTGCCATCAGGATTTCCAAAGCCTGCGCGATATTATCAATGGCATGAATATGGAATTGACCATCTTCGACTGCAGCAATGACATCTTTACGTAACATCAGATGCTGCATATTTTGTCGTGGAATAATCACACCCTGCTTACCTGTCAGGCCTTGCAACTTACAGGCATCGAAGAAACCTTCAATCTTCGCATTGACACCACCAATCGGTTGTACTTGACCAAGCTGGTTCATAGAACCGGTAATCGCCCAGGACTGGTCGATCGGTAACTGACTAATCGCAGAAATCAGCGCTGAAAGTTCAGCAACTGTCGCGCTGTCACCATCCACCTGACCATAGCTTTGTTCGAAAGCTAAAGCGGCAGAGAAGTGCAGGGTCTGTTCACGACCAAAATGGGCTTTTAGAAAGGAGGCCATCAATAGCACGCCCTTAGCATGCAAAGAACCGCCAAGTTCTACACTACGTTCGATATCCAGAATATCACCGCCACCTTGATATACAGAAGCAGTTAAGCGTGAAGGTAGACCAAATTCAACATCTGCATAATGAATCACAGACAGCGCATTGATTTGGCCTAGACGATGACCGCGAGTTTCAATCAGTTGAGTGCCACGGGTCAGATCTTGCCAGAATAGCTCACGTAAATAGCCTAAGCGATATTTACGATGATCCAGTGCGGTATTGATATGCTTTTCTGACACCATCTTATCACCCGCTTCGAATGCATGATGATGCGCTTCACGAATCAGGTCGCCCAGCGTTAATGCATGTAGTGACAGGGAACTCTGATCTTCAGCCTGACGACTTGAGTCGGTCAGCAGGGCAGATAATGCAGAACGGTCAAATGGTAATAATTTATCTGATTGCACATAGTCAGCAATGAGCTGCATATAGGCTTGCTCATTTTCATCATTACGTTGCAAGGTATCGGTAAAATCAGCACGGATTTTAAAGATACTGCCTAGTTCTGGTTCAAGTTCCAGAATTTCATAATAAATTTCTGGCTCTGCCAGCAGCACCACTTTGATATTCAGCGGAATAGAAGCTGGTTCAATGGAAATGCTACCGGTGAGAGTCAGCATATGCTCTAAAGATGAAAGCTTGAGATGCCCAGATTTCAAGGCACGTTTCAGACCTTGCCATGCATAAGGCTGTTCCAATAGTTGTTCAGCTTCAAGCATCAGGAAACCGCCATTGGCATTATGCAAGGAGCCGGGACGGATCAAGGTGAAATCTGTAGTAATCGTACCATTTTGGGTCAACTGTTCCACATGACCCAATAGATTGTAATGCGTCGGGAAGTCTTCAAAGATAACGGGTGCGCCGCTATTTGGCTTATGGGTGACGATCACATTGGCCTGGAAGCGCGCTGGTACGCGACTAAACTGGGCAGGGGTAAAATCATCTTCTTCCTGTTCTAATACAATTTCGACATTATTAATAATGTCTTCAGCATATTGCTTCAGATATTGTTCTAGACCTTCGACATGCTTGAATTTAGTCAGCATCTGCTCAACGCGTGGCATCACTACCTGTTTAGCGATATCACGGTTCAATACTTGAACACGGTCACGCGCATCATCTTCCAGATCGCCTAAATGAAGGCCTAGGCGTTCCAGTTTCTTGTCCATGTAACGCATGTTTGACGCGATTTCAGCACGATCTTTATTGCTTAAAGCATTCAAATCTTCCTGAGACATTTCCTGTACTTTGTCATCTTTCAGATGAATTGGCACAAAACAATGCTCATCATTGCGGGAAATCAGTTTCAGATCGAGTTCTTCACCTTCACGGGTCAGTTCAATCAGTGCGAGTTGCTGTTCATCACCCGTTTCCTGGCGAATCATTTCAATCCGGTTATGATAGCTTTCCGCAGTAAAACGGCACTCCAGCTGTTTTAGAATGGATTGCCAGCTTTGATGCAGCATCGTCTGAAACTTGGGTCCCTGACCGGCTGGGAATTCCAGTGCGATAGGCTGACGAGGATTCTGAAAATTATTGACATAAACCCAGTCATTAGGCGTTTGCATGGTTTTGGCATGTTGCTGCAACAAACGCTTCACCATGGTGCGTTTGCCGAGTCCTGCTGTACCCACGGCAAAGATGTTATAGCCTGAATATGGCAGGGCAATACCGGCTTCAACCGAAGCACGGGCACGGTCCTGGCCTAAAAAATTATTTAAAGGCTTGATTCGTTTGGTCGATGCCGGGATTTTATCCGGATCGGCAATACGCGTCAGTTGTACCGGTTTCAGGCATGTCTTTTCAAGGGTTGGTGTAATTTCGCTTTGTTCAAAGGCTGAGATAAGTAGGTCGGAGCTGATGTTTTGTTGAGATATAGTTGTATTACTTGAAATTGAAGAATGAATTTGATCGAGTCTCTGAGTCACTGTTGAAAGTCCAAAACGAAATATGACGTGGATAAGGTTTAAGGTATACAGATTTACTTGAAAAATTCAAGCCAACATGTCAGTTTTGCCACAAAATAAAAAATCGGGCATGCGAGAAATATATAAATTTTGTTGAAAGATACGTTATTAAAGGATTGAATAGCAGCAATTGGTTTTCGTGGAAAATAACAAGGCAATGACAACACAAACGACGGGTTGGAAATCCGCATTTACAGCATTTCTGGATCGACGTGCCCTGATCATGCTGTTTCTCGGATTTTCAGCCGGTGTCCCGATTCTTTTGATTTTTTCCAGTTTGTCTTTATGGCTCGGTGAAGCCGGAATCAGTAAAAGTGCCGTGACCTTTTTCAGCTGGGCTGCCCTTGGCTATTCATTCAAGTTCGTCTGGGCGCCACTCATCGATGAATTACCTGTCCCATTTTTGACTAAAGCTTTGGGTAGACGAAGAGCCTGGCTATTGATTGCTCAGATCCTGATTGTAACTGCGATTTCAATTATGGCTTTTTCAGATCCGGCATTGGGGCAGGCACATTTACAGCAGATGGCATTGGGTGCAGTACTGCTAGGGTTCTCGGCGGCAACACAGGATATTGTCATTGATGCTTACCGTATCGAGCTGGCCGAAACCCAGATGCAGACCGTACTGGCTTCCACCTATAACGCGGGTTACCGGATCGGGATGATTGTGGCTGGGGCTGGGGCTCTGTTTCTGGCGGCGTATTTAGGTACGGCCAAAGGCAACTATATTTATGATGCCTGGAAATGGACTTATCTGGCGATGGCGGTGGTTATGCTGGTTGGGATTATTACCACACTGGTCATCCGTGAGCCTCAAGTGGATCGGGCACGTAAAGATTATCAGCGCAGTGATTATTTCCGTCTCGTCGGCGTGTTTTTTGTGGCAGTTATCAGCTTTGTTCTGAGCTATGTCTATTCCGGTGACTTGGTATCTAGTATCACTGCACAGTGGGCAATTCAGGATACTTTTGCCTTGTTCTGTTTTGAGGCTTTACGCTTTATCGGTTCAGGTGCTGTCGCTTTCGGTGTGGGTACGATTCTGGTCAAAATGGGTGCTGTGAATAAGCAAATGGCATTCGAAACCTGGGTCAATCCCGTAGCAGATTTCTTTGATCGCTATGGCTTAAAACTGGCTTTGGTGTTGTTATTGCTGATCGGTTTTTATAGGGTCTCCGATATTATTGCCGGTGTGATTTCCAATGTGTTTTATCAGGATCTGAATTTTAGCAAGGAACAGATTGCTGAAGCTGTGAAAGTGTATGGGGTAATTTTCTCCCTGCTTGGCGGTTTTTTAGGTGGCTTGCTGGCTCAGAAAATGAACATCATGAAACTGATGTTTGTAGGCGCGATTTTGGCCTGTTCAACCAATCTGATTTTTATTGGCTTAGTAAAGTCTGGTGAAAAGCTGGGACAGGTCGAAGTTCAGGTAGGCCAGCAAACCTTTCAGGCAGATACAGATGAAGTCGGTTACTGGAAACTGAATGTACCCACTACTGCTTTTAAAGAGGCCGAACAGATTCAGGTTCGTGCACATTATCTGAATCATCCGGCAGATGCAGTACAAGTCAACCTGCCTTATCTGCAACAGAATGCTTCGCAAGCAGCACAATTACAGCTTCTGCCTGTTACCACAGATAATCTGATCAGTGCCAATGAACAGGAAAATAGCATCGTGGTTCGCGGTCAGTATCTAGGGCCGGATTTAACTGCAGAGCAAAAAATTGTATTAGAGCTGAATGGCGATAAATTCGATGCCAAGCTGGATGAAGAGCGTGTCTTTAGTGCTGCTATTCCTGCCGAGAAACTGATTACTGCACCTGTGAAGCGAATCAATGCAAGCTTAATGCAGCAGGAGCAGCCAATAGTGACCCAGCAGCATTCATATGCTGTGGACTTGTCGCAGACTCAGGCCAATCCGATGGATATTGATATTCAGCCGATTACAATTGGAACAGGCGAGAATGTTGAAATTCAAGGTAAGGTGATTAAACCGTATAGTTCTTGGTGGCTATATTTTGCAATTATTGTCGATAATCTGGCCGCAGGTCTCGCAGGCGCTGCTTTTATTGCCTTTCTGTCCAGTCTGACCAGTGTGTCCTTTACCGCTGTTCAGTATGCTATTTTTAGCTCACTCATGACCTTGACTCCTAAGATTTTAGGTGGATATTCGGGTACTATAGTGACCAATATCGGTTATCCGAATTTCTTCCTGATGACCACTTTAATCGGGATTCCAATCCTGATTCTGGTCGTTTGGGTAGCAAAATTGCTCGGTGAACACCAAAAACAATCTGTAAATAAGGATGATTAATATGCGCATGCTGCATACCATGTTACGTGTAGGCAATCTGGAACAATCACTCAAGTTCTATACTGAGGTTCTTGGTATGACTTTACTTCGTAAGCGTGATTATGAAGAAGGTCGTTTTACCTTGGCTTTTGTGGGTTATGGCGATGAAGAAAATCACACTGTGCTTGAACTGACCCATAACTGGGACACAGAAAGCTATGACCTGGGCAATGGCTACGGTCATATTGCGATTGCGGTAGATGATGCTTATAAAGCTTGTGAAGAAATCAAGGCACGTGGTGGCAATGTTGTTCGTGAAGCTGGCCCAATGAAAGGCGGTGTCACTGTCATTGCATTTGTGGAAGATCCAGACGGCTATAAAATCGAGCTAATCCAGCAAGACAACAACGCACGTAATAACTAAGTGTTATAAAGCGATATATGTGAAATGTATTCATGTATGGATGAAAATATTCCTTCAATCTGAATGCATAACATGGACCCGGCATCTGTTAAGATAGCCGGGTATTTTTTATCGAATAATAAAATTTTGAGGGAAGGACATCAGATGCTTAAACTGCTGGCATTGGACCGCTTTACGATCTTGCTCTTTGTTATGGTGTTACTGGCCAGTGTATTGCCAGTGTCAGGGCAGGCAGCTGAAGTCTTTAGCTGGATCACGACAGCAGCCATTGCGATTCTGTTTTTCCTGCATGGTGCCAAGCTTTCTCGTGAAGCCGTAATTGAAGGCTTAATGCACTGGAAATTACACACTTTGGTCTTTGCCTTGACCTTTGCGCTCTTTCCAATTTTAGGCTTGCTGGCAAAGCCAATCCTATTGCCAATGCTGGGGCAGGAATTATATTGGGGATTCCTGTTTATGTGCTTCTTGCCATCAACCGTACAGTCTTCGATCGCCTTTACCTCAGTGGCTCAGGGAAATATTGCCGGTGCGATCTGTAGTGCCTCTTTTTCCAATATTATCGGGATGTTCATTACCCCGATGCTGGTCACATTCTTTATTCTTGGGCAATCCCAGCATGGCTTTGATCCGACAGCATCGATTCTACAGATTACGCTGCTGTTATTGGTGCCTTTTATTTTAGGCCAGTTACTGCGTCCGTGGATTTTCCCAAAAATGCAGAAAATGCCCAAGATCGTCAAGGTATTCGATCAGGGCTCAATTCTGATGGTGGTTTATGGGGCGTTTAGCAGTGCGGTGGTGGCTGGGCTTTGGCGTGAAGTCAGCTTAAGTACTTTGCTCTTACTGCTGCTGGCATGTTCGGTTTTATTGACCATCGTAATGCTGTTGTCGTTATTTATTCCACGCTGGCTGGGCTTTAATCGTGCCGACCAAAAAACGGTGTTCTTCTGTGGTTCTAAAAAAACGCTGGCCAGTGGTGTACCAATGGCACAGATTCTGTTTATAGGTCAGCCACTTGGCATGATTGTTTTACCGATTATGATTTTTCATCAAATCCAGCTCATGGCCTGCGGTGTGATTGCGAATCTCTGGGCCAAACAGGCGGTACATACAGAAGAATAATTCGCTTATTGGATTTGTTTGCCGTATAATACTGCCCAACTTGTTGTGCTTAGCTCTGACGGTATCCGTCTCGGTGGGCCAAAAGAATGGTCTGTTGTGGTGTTGATCTGCCTGAATCCTGATTCTGGCCCTTCCTCAATACTTGAGAGTGATCAATTGCGATGACAGCAAAACCTTCTTTCATCTTAATGGAGTAATCGACGATGCGCGCCGATATTCACCCAAAATACGAAAAACTAGTTGCTACTTGTTCATGTGGTAACGTAATCGAAACTCGTTCAGCTGTTGGTAAAGAAACTCTTTACCTAGACGTATGCTCAGCTTGCCACCCATTCTACACTGGTAAGCAAAAGAACGTTGACACTGGCGGCCGTATCGACAAGTTCAAACAACGTTTTGCTGGTATGTCACGTTCTGTTAAACGTTAATACCCAAAATGAAAAAACGGGCTTTATGCCCGTTTTTTTATGCCTGCAATTTAGAAAAACATTTCACGTTTCTAGATTGAAAGGCGAGTACAAGACCTTAGTGGTCTTGTACATCAATCAGATGATCCAGTTTTTTCTGGAAATAATCACCCTGAATAAAGCGGGCATCGACGTTCCAGGCATTCGCAAATAAGGTCATGTCATTCAGTTCACGAATCATGATATTCACTGGTTTGATTTCATTGTATGTGGTGATTTTTTCCTGTAGCTGTTCAATTTCAGCATCATTGTTCAGCATCTTGGTCAGTTTGCTATCCAGGCTCAGACCATTGATATCGAACTCCCGTAACAGGGTTTCACTATACATAGAGTGACCAAAGTTACGAATCGCAATCCGCGCGCCATGTTCACGTAAGATACGTAAATATTTCTGCGCATCCTGCTGATTCATCAGGATATCTTCTTCTGAGAACTGTAAAGTTAAAGGATGTTCGACTTTACTGCGAATAATGGTAATTAGTTTGGAAATAAACTCAGGGAAAGTACGGTCTTTAAATAGCACCGCACGGTTCAGGTTCACGATTAAACGGGCATCCGGATACTGAGTAATAAAGTTGTGCAACTGCTTGCTTGATTCAACCAGAATCCAACGATCCAGTTTAATAGACAATTCATCATCTTCATTAAGTTCCATCAAGGAAGAAATATCCTGCCATTTATTTTCAAAGATAAAGCCACTAGTCACCTCATACATATAGAGGTTGGTATCTTCTTTATCATACAGCTGTTGATATTTCAGATGAATTTCACCACGTTCCAGACATTCACGCAGTGCTTTTAATACTGGAGAGGTTGTGAGTGGCACAGTGCTGACTGCCGGACTGACCGGTATGGACTCAGATGCTGGAATAACGGGTTCTGAAACCGTGAAGTCAATGCTCGGCATTGAAATCGATTCCTGAGTCGTTGCAGGAATATCCAGAACAAATTCAGACGTTTTTTGTGCTTGTGGTAAAGGAGTAGAGAAGGCCCGACCGACTAATTCATTACAATGGCTTTCATCACGCAACTCACCGTCAAGCAGGGTATAACCTATGCGTAGATTAAGCGGATAAGTTTGCTGATTCACTGTAATAAGCTGTGGTTTGGTCAATGAACCTAACCCAACAAGTTTGGATTCTAGAATGTCTTGCGCATCTGCCTGAATGATCCCCACCAGAACATCATGTTCCAGTTTAAAGAGTGGAATACGAACCTGCTCTTTTAGAAATTTCTTAACTTCATGGAAATAACCTATGTAGGTCGCCCAATCACCATTCAGGACTTGCGGCTCATACGCAGCAAAGGAGAACGTGATCAATGCATTGGCTTTGGCCGGTTCACGATTGAGTTCACGCTTAAGTGACTGTAAGGTATTTGGCTTGTTTGCAACTTTTTCAGAAGAGGCACTCGCCTGATTAGTCGCTGTATCAATCGTGATTTGAAGTGCATCTTCTTCAGCACTAGATGCCAGAAATTCCAGTTTTAGCGGATTGGCAGCAGCAACATTTGGATTCGAAGAAGTAATATCAAAACGACCTAAATCAAATTGACCCTGAGAAATCTTTTTAAAGCGGGATTTAAAATCATTCAAATCTTGCGGCTGTAACAGGTCTAAAAGTGGCAGACCGATAATATCGTCCTCGCTTTTAAGGCCAAACAGTTTGAGATAATCGGCATTGGCCTGAATATGGATGCCTTCCTGAATGGTTGCGACTGCACGGTTACTATCTTCTACCAGTGATTGTGCCTGGCTTTGTGCAGTTTCCAGTTCTTCCATTAAATGGCGCTGTGCTTGCATCGTACGGCTAAAGGAAAGGGCACGTACCAGATTCAGGAAGAAGCGGTCTGGATAATCCAGATTCAGAATGTCAAAAATGCCTTTACGGATATACTGGGCATATTGTTCAGCCTGATAATCTTCTGGTTTTAACAAAAGAATAGGAAGGTCAGGTTGCTGCGAAAGTTGAACCAGACTTAAGGCCTGTTCATATTTCAGATCATACGCACGACCAAAAATAATCAGGTCCCAGTTAAAGTTTAACTGTTTTTCGAAAGATTGCAGATCATCAAGCAGAACGGCGTCGACCTGATATTCATTACTGGTTAAGAGATCACGGATTTGGTTATATCTAATTTGATTATCATCAATGATCAGTAAACGTGTTTCAGTACGTTTTAACTTTTTAGACAATAATGGATTTCTCACTTCAATGCTTCCCATAAATCGTGATTTCTAGTTTCATTCAATTGCTTATGTATAAAGTTTTCGATGACATCTTCTTCTTGATCATTTAATAATTCATAGTCGAAACGGATAAAACTTTGTGTAATGAGCTGTGCCTTGGTCAGGTAGATTCTGAGTTCTTTTTGGCCAAGTCGTAAATGAATGGTCTGTTTTTCCCTAAACATTTGTGAGCCAGAGACAATAATACTGGTTGAGACCTGATCGAGCTGGGTCATCTGTACCAGAATAGCTGGCTGGTAATTAATACTGTGTTTGTCGGTACGGGCATAAACTGCGCAAGGGAACAGTTCCTGTGCCAGAATTTCCAGACCAATTTCAAGACTTTTATCTGCTGACTGTTTGATCCAGCGAATGACACCGCCACGCCACTGGCTTTGAGACTTTTCCTGAACCAGAATAAATTCGCCAGTTCTCAGATTTGCAGGTGTGATACCTGACCATTTAATCCGGTAACCATTAACACTGATATCGAGAACCTCAGCGGTATGAATCTGTTTGGCTTCGCGATCGAGCGCCTTGATACTGCTGAATCCGCTTGGAACGGCATTATGCATTGAGCTGACAAAACTGCTTTCGCTCTGGAAACCATAATTACCTTCCAGTTCCAGCGTTTCATTAAAGTTTTTACCCTTAGACAGATAAAAATGCGCCACCGTTAAGCCAAAGCAGATATTGATCTGTGCGGAATATTCATAACGTTCATGACGGCGTTCGACATTATTCGAAAGCAGGTTATAGATATGAAAATGCAGGGCAGGTGTCAGGAACAGTTTTTCATTACGTGACAGATACTGGGCATTTTTGCTTTGCGTACCGGTCAGGTGTTCCATCAGGTTTTGTGTCGAAATATAGAAGCTCGGCTGGAAATGCTGACCCTGATGAGAATTCAGTAAAGGCGGATGATCTTTGCTGGCATCGACCACATAACGTGACAGTGTGGTTTCTTTTGGCAGAATCTGAACCAGTTTTGCCCAGTCCGCACTGCATAAATATAATCCCTGAATCTCAGCTGGGCGGATCTGATGGGTATTGAAAATATCCAGCAAAATCAGTCGTGCATAGGCTTGGGTAATATTCTGGATTTCGTGCTGGGTGCCAAGAACCTGATTGATGTTGGTCTGATAGAAATTATTTTCCATCGCACATTCCAGCAACTGATGTGCCGCCAACCACTGGCCAGCGCCAGGTGTGCTATACAGCATATGCTGTTGATAGAGCAGCAGGCTTAACTGTTGCAGGCCATAGTAAATAGACACCATCCGGGCACTTTGCAGGCTTTTCTTTTTGCCCAAGGAAAATAGTGAAAACTTTTGATGATTCAGCTGATGATTACAGCGTTTGGCAATATCTATATAGATTTTGGCAAAATAGCTGCGTAACAGCATAGCCAGCTCAATAATCTGGTCATTGCGATCTGTCGTGATCAGCCCCTGATTGACGAAATGTTTCTCAAGACTGGCCAAAACATTTTCAAGGGTAGGGTGCAATACCTGAATCAGGTCAAAACGCAAGGTTTCCGCACATTTCAGTTCGGAAATTTCCAGTAAAGCACTGAACAGAGACTTGGATGAATTCCCTAATTGCAGGATTGAAATTCCTGCGACCCATTCCTGCAATGCTTTGGCATTTGTGGGACAAAAACTTAGCTGTTCTATGGTGAGTTCAGCCGTTGTCTGAAAAATGTCTGCAGTATGCTTACTCATCTTTATTATTTAACTCAAAAATGTTGAAACCCCAAAAAGCGGTGTCTTATTCTTCTCGCCCGCTATTTCTCGAACTAGTTTAGGAACCAGATACCCCGGTAGGTTCGCTAAAACTTCTGTATAAATCTCATTGATGTGCTCAGCAGGTAAATCAAAATGATGCGCACCTTTTACTTTATCAAGTACATGTAAATAATAGGGCATCACGCCAGCATCAAACAAGCGATAGCTTAAATCAATCAAAACTTGAGCAGAATCATTAACCCCTTTTAATAAAACTGCCTGATTGAGTACCGTGATCTGATGCTGAACCAGCTGATTAAGCTGCTTACAGGTCAGGTCATCCAGCTCTGATGCATGGTTCGAGTGTACCACTAGAATAATACGTAGCCTACTGTTTTTTAACATGCTTAGTAGCTCTTCGTCGATCCGGTTTGGGATCACAATAGGAACTCGTGAATGTATTCTTAAAAATTTGAGATGTGGTACCGATTCTAGTCGTTCAATCCAGGTTTTTAATTTTCGGTTAGATAAGGTCAGTGGATCGCCCCCACTCAGAATTACTTCATTAATATCTGGCTGACTTTCCAGATATTGTTTGATATTGGTCCAGTCTTCATTTTTAGGCAGATTTTCCTGATAGGGGAAATGGCGTCGGAAACAGTAACGACAGTGGACTGCACAGGCACCGGTCAAGGTCAGTAGAAAACGTGACTTATATTTATGTAGAACACCAGGCTGCTGATTGGCCTGTTCTTCACCTAGGGGATCAGTGACAAATCCCGGATGATCTTCCAGTTCCAGATGATGTGGCAGCACTTGTAATAAAAGTGGATCTAAAGGATTGCCTGGCTGCATTCTGGAAACAAAAGCTCGCGGCACACGTAATTTAAAGGCTTGAGAGGCCAGCAGAGCACCAGATAACAGCTGATCTGGAGAAAGCTGTAAAATCTGTAGTAGTTCCTGTGGATCGGTGATCAGGTCACTCAGTTGCGATTGCCAATTTGCTTCTTGATATAAATACTGTGTCATGCCGGAAGATCAAAAAAAGATGAAGGCGATAGCCAGAAGTGCGCAGTTTAGCAGTTTGTCTACAGATGGGAATGTGAAAGCTGGCTAAAATTTCTCTAAACACGATCAGTTTGCTATGGTATGCAAAAGCATAGAGACTTTTATGTGCTTGGAAGACTGGTTGTGCACCAGTATTGGAATAGCTGATGCTAAGTTAAGCAGTGTCAGCAAGTTAAAACCGATTTTTTCGTTGCGACTTGGTGTATTGCTCATTTAGAATACGCAACATTAAATGAATGTGCATGTGGCAACTCATGTTCGTGTCAGACTTGCTAAATGACATTGCAACAGCCCATAGCATCAATAGCTTAAAGTTAGTAAGTTTGGAGTGAGCCAATCATGGCCTATTATTCTACGAACGATTTCAAGTCTGGCCTGAAGGTTATGCTTGATGGTAACCCATGTTCAATCATGGAAAACGAATACGTTAAACCAGGTAAAGGCCAGGCGTTCAACCGTGTTAAATTACGTAACCTTCGCAGTGGTAAAGTTTTGGAAAAAACTTTTAAATCCGGTGATTCTTTAGAAGCTGCAGACATCGTAGAAGTAGAAATGGAATACTTGTACAACGATGGCGAAATGTGGAACTTCATGGATCCTGTAACTTTCGAACAGATCGCTGCTGATAAAACAGCAATGGGCGACGCTGCAAAATGGTTAAAAGACGATTCAAATGAAAAATGTACTATCATGTTATGGAATGGCGTACCTTTAACAGTAAGCCCACCAAACTTCGTAGTATTAAAAATCGTTGAAACTGATCCAGGCGTTCGTGGCGATACTTCTGGCGGTGGCGGTAAACCAGCGAAACTTGAAACAGGTGCAGTAGTACGTGTTCCATTATTCGTTCAGCAAGAAGAAAGCGTTCGCGTAGACACCCGTACTGGTGACTATTTAGAACGTGCATAATGGTCGGAAAATAGACTATTATCAAAGGGGATGACTAAAATCATCCCCTTTTTTTATGCCAAAGTCTTAGAGGAATTAGACAGGAACAAGCGTAAAGTCGCAAGGGAAAACAGCAGTACCTCGAATAAAAAAATCACGCTGATTTATATGCTTCACAAAATGAGGGATTGAATGGAAACTTTACAACAGAAGTCAACCATGACTTCGAAAATCATCTGGCTCCTGGTAGCCATAGTCGGGGCAGTCTCCTTCGGGATACTTGCACTCAGTCGTGGTGAGCATGTGAATGCAGTCTGGCTGGTACTGGCCGCAGCCTGTGTGTACAGCATCGCTTACCGTTTCTACAGTTTATTTATTGCCAATAAAGTTTTTGAACTGAATGCACGCCGTTTAACACCCGCACATCGTCTGGGTGATGGTCTGGATTATGTGCCGACCAATAAAAGTGTGTTATTCGGTCACCATTTTGCCGCGATTGCCGGTGCGGGTCCTTTAGTCGGTCCAATCCTTGCAGCGCAGATGGGTTATTTGCCGGGCACGATCTGGTTACTGGTCGGTGTAGTACTGGCAGGTGCGGTACAGGACTTCCTGGTATTGTTTATTTCTACCCGTCGTGACGGTCGTTCACTGGGTGAAATGGCAAAACAGGAACTGGGTACCTTTGCTGGTATTATCGTGATGCTTGGTGCGCTAGGTGTGATGATCATCATCCTTGCAGTATTGGCACTAGTGGTTGTTAAAGCGCTGACCAACAGTCCATGGGGTGTATTCAGTATTGCCGCTACGATTCCGATCGCCATCTTCATGGGTATCTACATGCGATTTATCCGTCCGGGTAAAATTGCAGAAGTTTCGATCATTGGTTTCGTATTGATGATGCTTGGCATTATCTATGGTGAAAACGTTGCACAGCATCCCTACTGGGGACAGTTGTTCACTTTAACTGGTACTGAACTGACTTGGGCTTTGATCATTTATGGTTTCATTGCATCGGTATTGCCAGTTTGGTTATTACTTGCACCGCGTGACTATTTATCTACCTTCCTGAAAATTGGTGTGATTGCGGGTCTGGCGATTGGTATTCTGTTCGCGATGCCGGAAATGAAATTGCCAGCGATTACCAAATTTGTCGATGGTACAGGCCCAGTATTCGCTGGTTCAATGTTCCCATTTTTGTTTATTACCATTGCCTGCGGTGCGATTTCCGGTTTCCACGCACTGGTTTCTTCAGGTACGACACCGAAACTGGTCAACAACGAACGCGATATCCGGATAATCGGTTATGGCGGTATGTTGATGGAATCATTTGTTGCGATCATGGCTTTGATCTGTGCCGCGATTCTTGATCCAGGTGTGTACTTCGCGATTAACTCACCAGCAGCACTACTAGGTACAACCGTAGATACTGCAGCTGAAGCAGTACGTAATCTTGGTTTTGTGGTAACGCCTGAAGCGCTGACTCTCTTGGCTCAGGAAGTAGGTGAGAACTCGATTCTGTCACGTACGGGTGGTGCACCAACTTTCGCGATTGGTATGGCGCATATCATTACCGAAATCTTTAACAGCCGTGAAATGATGGCCTTCTGGTATCACTTTGCAATTCTGTTTGAAGCTTTATTCATTTTGACAGCGGTAGATGCGGGTACTCGTGCATGTCGCTTCATGGTTCAGGATACAGTTGGTATCGTGATTCCTGCGGTAAAACAATCTCATAACTTCTTCGGTAATATGCTGGGTACAGCCGTTGCTGTTGCTGGCTGGGGTTTCTTCGTTTATCAGGGCGTTGTTGATCCATTAGGCGGTATTAATAGCTTATGGCCATTGTTCGGTATTGGTAACCAGATTCTGGCTGCAATGGCATTGATTCTGGGTACAGTCATCCTGTTCAAGATGAAGAAAGAGAAATATGTGTGGGTAACCATTGTTCCAACCGTATTCCTGTTTATTACTTCAATGACAGCCGGTTGGCAAAAGATTTTCCATGAAAATCCAAAGATCGGTTTCTTGGCACAGGCAGAGCGTTTTAATACGGCAATTGCGAATAATGAAATTCTGGCACCAGCGAAAACCCTGGCTGAAATGCAGACTGTCGCAATGTCAAACCAGATCAACGCAGCACTTTGTGGTTTCTTTATGATCGTAGCGTTTGTAATGCTATTTGCTGCGATTGGCGTGATCCGTCGTGCCCTGGCGAGCCCGGTACCAACCGTAAATGAAGCCGAAGCAGTATATCGCGACCCTGAAGAAATTCAGCCTGCAAAAGGACATTAAGGAGCAGCGCATGAACTTGAAGTTTGCTAAAGGTGGAAAAGCGGTTATCTATAAAATCATCAAGATGACCGTGATGTCACAAAAAGACCTGATCCTGAACCCGAAAAACTGGTCACGGATTGCGACGTTGTGGCAGCGTTTACAGCAGAGTTTCCGCCTGATGGTGGGTGTGCCTGATTATCAGACCTATCTGGCGCATATGAAAAAGCACCATCCTGATCTGGAAGCGATGGACCCTAAAACATTTTATCGTCACTGTGTAGATTCGCGTTATCCATCTGCCGGTGGAGATATGAAGAAGTGTCCATGCTAATGGATGAATAAAATGAGCGCCTTTCGGGGCGCTTTTTTACGGGCAAATTTTAGGATTCAAACAAGATAAAACAAAATTATGATCTATTTTGACATTGGGAATTTAAATTTTTAAAAGTCTTTACCTTTTAGGTATAAGTTCAGATCTCAAAGGTTTTTAATAACCTGTTTTCTCTAATAAATATGCCAATCAAAATGTAATTTTTCTAAACTTTAATCTTAAAGCTTCAATTGGCTCTTATAGGAAATTTAATCATATAAAATTTCTAAAATTCCTAATTTATTCTGCAGAAATAAAGTCGGCAGATGACTGATCTTTGGGGAATTTTAAAAAACAGTGTATGTTAATCCTACAGCATGTTTTATTAGGGAAAATATTGTGATCTGGGGCATGAAACAAAAAGAAAAGCTGGATATTGCGCACAACAATGATGAGCTTGAACAGAAGCTGGCTGATTATGCCCCCAAGATTCAAAAATTTTTCCAAGAAATTAATGCCATTGTTCTGGATAAACATGCACAGACCAGATTAGCCCTATGCTGTCTTATTGCAGGCGGACACGTATTATTTGAAGATTTACCCGGTTTGGGCAAGACAACATTGGCAAGCAGCCTAGCCTATCTTACAGGACTAAAATTTCAGCGGATTCAGTTTACCAATGACATGCTGGCCAGTGATGTGATCGGTATCAATATGTTTAACCAGAAAGAACATCAGTTCGAGTTTAAACAGGGGCCTATTTTTACCCAGATTTTGCTGGCAGATGAAATTAACCGTTCCAGTCCCAAAACTCAGAGTGCCTTGCTAGAAGCGATGGAGGAAGGCTATGCCACTGTGGATGGGATACGTTATGCATTGCCTAAGCCATTCTGGGTAATTGCGACCCAGAACCCCTTATTTCAAAGTGGCACTTATGCCTTGCCTGAATCCCAACTTGACCGTTTTTTAATGCGCCTGTCTTTGGGTTACCCATCCCGTCATGCTGAAAAACTGTTATTACAGCAAGAATCCCGTTTTGCCTTGATCGCAAGCCTAGCACATGTGTTTAGCGAAAATGAGGTGCTGGAATTACAGCAGTTGACCCAGCAGATTTTCATTAGTGAAGCGGTTCAGGAATATATGCTGGATCTTGCGGAAGAAACCCGTAAGAAACGCCAAGGCTTATCAACACGAGGTTTGCTGGCGCTTAAACGTGCAGCACAGGCGAATGCCATTATTCAGCAACGTAGCTTCGTAACTCCGGACGATGTACAAGCCGTTTTTGTGGCAGTCGCCGCCCATCGTCTGGGGCTGAGCGATGCAGAAACATTAAATGTGATGCAACAGGTCGCAGTTAGTTAAAGGAGTCCGCTCTTGAATAAAACCTGGCAAAACTGGCTGGCGAAACGCTTTCAATTTTCACAGCAAAAACAGCTTTCTCAAAAGGATGTACTGGTCTTTATTTATCAGCAGGGTTATCTGTTTTTGGTTCTGATTTTTATCACCTTTATTGCTGGCGTGAATTATGCCAATAACCTGATTTTAGGTTTCTGCTTTCTGATTAGTGCAGTGCTATGTGTCAGCTTCTATCTGACCTTTAAACAGTTGCATGATCTGAATATCGAAATGGTTGCTGAAGACGTCGGGCAGGTGGGTCATGCACTTAACCTGCATTTTTATTTTCAGCAAGCCACAGCCCGACCGCGTTATCTGTATATTAAGGCCGGTAATCAGCTGGAGAAAGTTTATCTGAGTGAACAGAAACAGCATTGGGTGCTGCCATTTTATGCTGAACGTCGCGGTAAATTTGAGTATCCGGTGATTCAGATCTATTCGGTTTATCCCTTTGGCCTGGTACGAGCCTGGACCTATCTTTATCATCATCAGTTTGCCTGGGTGGCACCTAAAGCTCAAAACAATACTTCGGAAAACAAGATTTATCAGAATAGCTTTGAACCGGATATGGATGAGTTCCGTGAATTACGAAATTATCAATCTGGAGACTCATTGCAGGCGGTTTCCTGGAAACAGTTTGCACGTGGGCAAGGCTTGTATGTCAAAGTCTTTGAACAGTATCAGGATGAACATAGCTTTGAGATTCATTATGAACACATGCCTAGCCAGTCGCATGAGGAGAAACTGGGCTTGATGATGGGACTGATTGAGCAATGTGAGCAGCAGCAATGTGCATATGCACTGCATTTACCTCAGGCAGAATTGCCGCAGGGAGCAGGTGAAGAACAGTTACGTAAGGCCAAACAATTATTGGCTCAGGCATAACGGGTGAATCTATGATTGATGGAAAAATCCGAATTTCGATCGTCTTGACCCTAGGCTTGATCATCCTTGCCCAAGTAGCTTTCATCCCGGTGCTGCTCAGCATTATCTTTGTCATTAGCTTACTGTGTATCTGGATTTTTCTTAAACGGCAAAAGCCATTTCCTAAAATAGGAACTTTTCTTCTCACGGCCTTAGCATTAGGTAGTATTTATCTTAGCCACCAAAGTTTTATTGGAGTGGAGGCAGGTGTTGCAGTTCTTTCCACTTTTTTATTTGCCAAATCACTGGAAACGAAAAACCGGCGGGATCTGATTATTCTGTTTAATTTTGCGCTTTTTGTTGCGGCCAGTTCATTTCTATATAGCCAATCTTTTGGCATGGCTGTTGTGATTATTCTATGCTTATTAAGCTGTCTAATTGGCTTATACCGGATTCAGACCAGTGAGTTTCAGCAGAGTCAGCAATCACCACGTATAGCCTTACAGCAAGATGCCAAATATGTCGGCAGATTTGTGCTTTATGCTCTGCCGTTTTTTATTTTGTTATTCATTTTCTTTCCGCGTTTGCCACCGCTTTGGCATATCCCAATTCCAGAAAATAAAGGTATAACCGGAATCGGTGACAGTATGTCACCGGGCGATATTGCTGAATTATCTCAATCTAATGCTCTAGCTTTCAGGATTATTGGTGATGTGAGTAAACTGCCGCCACGTTCAGAGTTGTATTGGCGGGCATTGGTGCTAGATGAATATGATGGACAGCGCTGGACCAGTAGCTTTATTAATCAGCAGCCTTTAATCCGTCAGCCTGGAGAAGTTGTTCCAGTATCCACATCAGGGTGGAATTACCAATATCTGGCTGCTGATCCTTCTGTGTTCTGGGTGATGGGCCTGGAAAAATCGATGCCTTTGGAACGCAGTTATTATAATCGTCAGGACTGGAGTATCGTACCAAGGCGTTTAACCCAACGAGTAGAACCGATTCATCTGCAATGGCTAGGTAGTCAAAATACTGAAAGTATTTTACCGGAGCAATTTGTTCAGCGACTTAATACCCAGACTCAAGCCCATTTGGATACTCAGGCACAACAGTTGGCACAGCGTTTATATCTACAAAGTGAGGAGGATCCACGACATTATATCCGAACAGTCTTAAACTGGTATCAGCAAAATCATTTTGTATATACCCTGAAACCGGGCGTACTCGGTAAAAACCGGATTGATGAATTTCTGTTTAAATTTCGGCAGGGTTTTTGTGAACACTATGCTTCCAGTTTCGTGATGCTGATGCGATATGTTGGAATTCCGGCACGTGTGGTCACAGGTTATCAAGGCGGACAATTGGCGCCCGATGGGAAAAGTTGGGAAGTTCGTCAGTTGGATGCTCATGCCTGGACAGAAGTCTGGATTGACCAAAGATGGCAGCGTTTTGATCCTACCGCAATGGTAGCCCCGCAACGTATTGATGATGGGATGCAAAATTTAATCTCGCAAGATGAGCGAGTATGGGCAAGTAATTCTGGCTGGACATCACACCGTAATATATGGCTGACCAAACTAAGAGTCTGGAGTGATTATGCAAGTTACCAATGGCAAAGTAAGGTCGTAGGCTATAATGCCGAATCACAGCAGGGCTGGTTAGCGAAACTGGGCCTAAGTTCAGTCTATTCCAGCGTAATTATTTTAATATCTGGTATTGGCATACTCGTACTGCTTTATATTTTAAAAATCTATTTTAAAAATAGGCAGTTACAGTCACCTTTTGAACATTCTATTCAGCAGTTTAATCAGTCTTTGAAAAAAAAATTAAAAAGACAACCCGCAGAGACTTTTCATCAGTGGATGTTAAGGCTATCTCAGCAAGTTCAGGGTGAAGATCAAGCTGTATTTTTTGAAGCAATCAGACTATTTGAAAAATCAATTTATTCAGGTAGGGAGTTCTCGGACCAAGATCTGAAACAATTCAAAGATTTGCTTAAAACTTGTGCGTATATATTGAAAATTAAATGAAAAGACTTGTCTTAGGATCGAAAAATTTATAATATGCCAAACATTCTAGGTGTATAGCTCAGTTGGTTAGAGCGCTACGTTGACATCGTAGAGGTCTCCAGTTCGAGTCTGGATATACCTACCAGGATTCAAAAACTAATGTTATAAGGGTTTTAAGCGAAAACAGTAGCTTAAAACCCTTTTTTTATACCTACAATAAAAAGTATCTTTATCCGCGTTATCCTTAAAATCGCTGCTTTTTACCGATTATACAGCTTAATTTACGTCAAGGTTACGACAAGAATTTTGGAAAGTACGTCATGAAATTAACTGAGCCAAGAATAAGAAAGTACATTGAATCTTTTGATAATAAAATAATGCTATGAATAAGGTCAGATCATTCTGTTATATGGACATTTCGGTTTGCACTTAAAACTGCAATGTGATGGGGGAAATGGGTATAAAGATAAAAAATATTTACGATAGAAATGTTCATCTGCCAAAGACTAAAAATGGTGATGCACTTAATATGCCGTTAACTATAAAGGCTATAGAGCTTCTGGATTTGATTCAATATGACGGACTTAATATTAATCCCTCAAAAAGAGAATTCATTTAAGTTGATATGGAAACGTAGAAAGCAAAAGGCAGGGCTTCCAGATATTCATTTTTATGACACGCGACATAAAGCACTCAACCCTTTGTGAATAAATAGAAATTATCGATTGATGTGCTGGCCCTGATCACTGGGCGTATATCAAAGTGCTGGCAAATACTTACTACACCCGGGATCGAAGATATTGCTGACATGTTAGAGGCTGCATACGAAAAGCCTTATTCAGTTAATGGGGTAGGGTGAGTAGTGAGGCTGAGGATTTTTGTGTGATATGAGATTGTTAATCTTCAGTTATCGTAAAGTGATGTCTCATTAAGTCAGTATTATTTGCATCATTTATTATAGAAATTAATACATCATATATAGCAGTTAGCTCATCTAGACTATGGAAAGCGCTCTTTCTGTTTATACGCTTACACATATCAAAAATATCTTCTTGGACTTCTTCAGCATGGTTAATTTTTTCTTTAGTGAGTGTAATTAACTTTCGAATATCACCTTCTATTACTTCGCTATTCTGATCGAGTGATTTGATAGACCCTTCCGACAATTTCAATATTTTTTTAAAATTATTTATTTTTAATGCGTTTTTATCTAAAGCTATGAGTGACATATTAAGGGATTGTATCTTTAATTCAAATTTTCTTTGTTCATCTGCACGATCTTCATGTTTTTTTGCAATTTTTATCTGTTCAATTATTTGTCTATAACCAAAAATTGCAAGACTTAGCGCTAATATGCCTATCAGAATCTGAATCTGTCCTGAATTGCTCTCAGCCCATGTCGAAAAACTAACTAAATAATTCAACATAAAATAAGTCCTTATTGTAAATTAATCAGCATTCTACCCAAATTTAATTAGAAGATTCTTATTAATTAAACCAACATACTGGCATTATCTAAAGCCTATTAAACCAATAGAACCATTTTTTTTATTTGAATTACGGTCGATACATTTCCAGTGTTTGTAAAGGTAATTAAAAAAATGCACATAATTTAAACTGAAGAAAGAGTAGAAAGGTGACTATTATTTAGGTTGTCTTAAGCCTTTAGGATTAACTATCAATTTATCAGGTGCAGATCATAAATTTCGATAGGAAGGAGCAGATCTGTTTCAATTCGCTTTTTAACCCATACTTATGGAAATTACGGCCATTGATAATTTATTTTCATGATACCCAACATGTAGATAAAAATTGATGGCAAAAAACCGAATTAAGCACACATTAAGTTTATAGGTGAATTTGTCTGATTTTTAATTTAAGTAATTGAATTATAATGATTAAATTATAATTTTTGGTAAAATTAAGCAAAATCTGCAAATTAACCTTCTAATGCACAAATCGCATGGTTTGGCAATGTGCCGATTCGAAAAAAGGTTCATTTTCACGTAGAATACTGCTGTCGGTGAATCACGCTGACAATTTTTACGAATTTTTCAGGCAAAGTTGAATATGTATTGATATTCCTTTGACTGAGGTGCAACCAGCACCACTACTTTCAAAGTTTATTTAAGTAACCGGTTCGCTGAAATTAGGCCAAAAGCCTGATGATCAGAAACTCAATCCAAAGCAAGGGGCTATATATGGCTGGTGGAAAGTCAACAATCATTTACACACTGACCGACGAGGCGCCATTATTGGCGACTTACTCTCTACTGCCGATCATTGAGACCTTTACTAAGCCGGCGGGCGTTGAGATTGTTAAGACAGACATCTCTGTAGCCGCACGCGTACTTGCAGAATTCGCAGACTATCTAAGCGATGAGCAGAAAGTTTCAGATAACCTGGCAGAATTAGGTCGTCTTACTCAGGACCCAGATACTAATATCATTAAACTCCCTAATATTAGTGCATCTGTTGCTCAGTTGACGTCATGCATTAAAGAACTTCAGTCTAAGGGCTATGCACTGCCTGATTATCCGGAAAACCCGACTACTGAAGAAGAAAAAGCAATTAAAGCGCGTTATAGCAAGTGCCTAGGTTCAGCAGTGAACCCAGTACTTCGTGAAGGTAACTCTGACCGTCGTGCGCCGACAGCAGTGAAAAACTACGCGAAAAAACACCCACACTCTATGGGTGAATGGAAACCTTGGTCACAAACTCACGTTTCTCACATGCAAGAAGGTGACTTCTACCATGGCGAAAAGTCTATGACTTTAGACCGTGCACGTAATGTGAAAATGGAACTGATCACCAAGTCTGGTGAAACTATCGTTCTTAAGCCAAAAGTTGCGCTTCAAGACGGCGAAATCATCGACTCAATGTTCATGAGCAAAAAAGCCCTTTGCGACTTCTATGAAAAAGAATTAGAAGATTGTAAAGAAGCTGGCATCCTGTTCTCTTTACACGTTAAAGCGACCATGATGAAAGTATCACACCCGATTGTATTCGGTCACTGTGTACGTATTTACTACAAAGATGCGTTTGAGAAACACGGTAAATTATTCGACGAGCTCGGCATTAACGTAAATAACGGTATGGCTGGTCTTTACGAAAAAATCGAATCTTTACCGACTTCTTTACGTGAAGAAATCATTGAAGATCTTCATGCATGTCAAGAACACCGTCCAGCACTTGCGATGGTTGATTCTGCAAAAGGCATCACTAACTTCCACTCACCTAACGACGTGATTGTAGATGCTTCTATGCCTGCAATGATCCGTACTGGCGGTAAAATGTGGGGTGCTGACGGTAAACCTTACGACTGTAAAGCAGTCATGCCTGAATCTACATTCGCACGTATTTACCAGGAAATGATCAACTTCTGTAAATGGAATGGTAACTTCGACCCACGTACTATGGGTACAGTTCCTAACGTTGGTCTGATGGCTCAAAAAGCTGAAGAATACGGTTCTCACGACAAGACTTTCGAAATTCCAGAAGCGGGTGTTGCGAACATCACTGACCTTGAAACTGGTGAAGTGTTGATGTCTCAAAACGTGGAAGAAGGTGATATCTGGCGTATGTGCCAGGTGAAAGACGCACCGATCCGCGACTGGGTGAAATTGGCTGTAACTCGTGCACGTAACTCTGGCATGCCAGCAATCTTCTGGCTTGACCCGTACCGTCCACACGAAAACGAACTGATCAAAAAAGTTCAAACATACCTGAAAGACCACGATACAGAAGGTTTAGACATCCAAATCATGTCTCAAGTACGTGCGATGCGTTATACACTTGAACGTGTTGCTCGCGGTCTGGATACCATTTCAGTAACTGGTAACATCCTGCGTGATTACCTGACTGACTTGTTCCCAATCATGGAACTTGGTACTTCTGCGAAAATGCTGTCTATCGTGCCTTTAATGGCAGGTGGCGGTATGTACGAAACTGGTGCTGGTGGTTCTGCACCTAAACACGTACAACAATTGGTAGAAGAAAACCACTTACGTTGGGATTCTCTAGGTGAGTTCTTGGCATTGGCTGTTTCTCTGGAAGAAATGGGCATTAAAGAAAACAATGCACGTGCGAAACTGCTCGCGAAAACACTGGATGCTGCGACTGGTAAATTGCTTGACAATGACAAGTCTCCATCACGTCGTACTGGCGAGCTAGACAACCGTGGCAGCCACTTCTACCTGGCTAAATTCTGGGCTGAAGAACTTGTAGCGCAAGACGAAGATGCAGAATTGAAAGCGAAATTTGCACCGATCGCTCAGTCTCTTGCTGAAAATGAAGAGAAGATCGTAAGCGAATTGAATGCAGTTCAAGGCCAATCTGTAGATATCGGTGGTTACTATGCGGTTGATCCTGCAAAAGTAAATGCTGTAATGCGTCCAAGTGCTACATTGAACCAAATCATTGAATCACTAAACGCTTAATCAGGCTGTACTAGCTTTAAAGCTCGTAAAGTGAATAAAACCGGTGCTTAGGCGCCGGTTTTTTATTGTTTTTAGATATACATTTAGATAAGAAATGAAGAAATGAGATTTCAGTTAAGTTTCTGATCTATCGTCATTTGATTGAATAATCGAAATGATTAAAAAATAATTCTGAACTTGTTATATTGATTTAAAGTATAAGCGCTATATTAAAAAAAGGTTTTATTGACCTGGGTAGGGTAGAGTCATGAGTAATCAGATATTCATACAGCAGACTTTTGATGGTCCGGTGGATATTGTTGGCGATATTCATGGTGAGATTGATGCGCTACAACAATTGTTAGAAGTATTGGGCTACGATCTGCAAGGTCGTCATCCTGAACAGCGTAAACTGATTTTTGTCGGGGATCTGTGTGATCGTGGACCAGACAGTATCGCTGTCATCAGACAGGTTAAAACCTTAATAGAAAATGGCAATGCGCAATGCATTCTGGGTAATCATGAAATCAACTTGTTAACCGATACGCTACGGGAAGGCAATGGCTGGTTTTTTGGTTCACCGCATCAGGATGATCTCAAAACTTTTGATTCAATTCAGGCTTCAATTCAGGATCGTGCATGGATTCTAGAATTTCTAAACAGCCTGCCTTTGGCTCTAGATGCACCCCATTTAAGAATTGTGCATGCTTGCTGGGATACGCAGGCAATTCAACAATTGAAATCTGTTCCTTTTAATTCAATCAGACAGGCTTATGATCATTTTGTCCTGAAAAATGAACTTGAGTTGCAGACTTTGGGCTTTGATGAATATATTCAGAGCGAACAGCAGCAATATCAGGGACAATTCAAGGATCCGACAGCCAGTATTCCCTTATTAAAATATATCGCTGAGAAAGAGTTACGCGACCAGATGCAAAATCCGATTCGTACCTTAAGCTCAGGTGCAGAGAAAATTGCGCAACGTCCAGTCTATGCAGGGGGGCGCTGGCGCATGATTGACCGTTTGCCATGGTGGGAGCGTTATACAGATAAGATACCTGTCGTGATTGGCCATTACTGGCGAAACTTTAAAACCACCGAAGAAAAATCCGGTCTGTTTAAGCATATTGATGCCTTGCAATGGTTTGGTCAGCAGCAGAATGTATTTTGTGTCGACTATTCAGTGGGTAGGCGTTATCGCGATCGTCAGCAACAGGCTGAGTTTGCCTATCATCTCGGGGCTTTAAGATGGCCTGAAAATCTGGTGATTTTTGAAGATGGCCAGCAGTATTTCACTCAAAAAATGACGTAAAAAAAGCAGCCACGAAGACCATTGCTGTCCCACAATTTTTCACAAGAGGAAGCTCATTTGAGCTTCCTCTTGTTTTATGGGTATTTTATCGGGTGAAAATAAAGCTTTTAAAGTTCTTCTTTCAAACAAATTCACTTGAATTATTC
>NZ_VPEG01000021.1:0-70947 GCF_013417275.1 Acinetobacter sp. YH16038
TGTGCTGGCGACCATAGCAAGAGTGAACCACCTGATCCCTTCCCGAACTCAGAAGTGAAACCTCTTAGCGCTGATGGTAGTGTGGGGTCTCCCATGTGAGAGTAAGTCATCGCCAGCTCATTATTCCAAAAGCCCTCTGCTCACGCAGGGGGCTTTTTTTATGCGTGGGGTTTAAGAAAATTAATTATTCGATGGTTATTTAAACTGAATCATCACATAAAAGGCGAATTGAGAGGCGTATACTGAGCAGGTTCATGGAGCGGATATGTCCTCAAATTCATCTTCAAGCCATATCGCATATGGTTCATCTGCTTTTAAAGCTATTTTATTCTCCTTATTTCTGGCGGGTTTCGCGATTTTTTCATCGCTGTATTGTGTCCAACCGATGATGCCGATTCTGGCGGATTATTTTCATATCTCTCCAACACAAAGCAGTTTTCCACTTTCCTTCTCTACCATTGCCTTGGCTATTGGCTTGATCTTTACTGGTCTGATTTCAGACCATTTTGGCCGTAAGCCGATAATGGTCTGGTCGTTATTTTCAGTTTCAGTCTTACTGTTACTCAGTGCTTTACTGCCAATCTGGTCGATATTTCTAGCCACACGAGTACTGATTGGTTTAACGGTCAGTGGTGTGGCAGCCGTGGCGATGACTTATATTGGAGAGGAAGTGGTAGAGCAGGATGTGGGCTTTGCCATGGGGCTGTATATTTCCGGAACTGCGATTGGGGGCATGAGCGGACGGTTGATCGCAGGGACATTGGTCGATTTTATTTCTTGGCAATCTGCGACTCTGATCATTGGGTTACTGAACCTATGTATCGCTATAACCTTCTATTTTCTATTACCTAAGTCCAGACACTTTCAGGCTTATCCAATTCAATTCAGCCGTTTTATCAGAGCATTTCAACAGAATCTGAGTGATCCTAAATTAAGAATTCTGTTTTTACAGGGCTTTATCCTGATGGGGGGATTTGTCTCGGTATTTAACTATCTGAGTTATCGTTTGATTCAAGCGCCATTTGAATTGTCTCATGTCTGGATTGGTCTGATTTCGATTACTTATCTGGCCGGAATTTATAGCTCGCCACGAGCCGCAGCTTGGAGCAGGAAGTTTGGACGTTATAGGGTACTTGCCGCCATGCTTTGTACCATGCTGTTTGGCTTAGCCTTAATGTTGATTAATAACTTGGCTTTAGTCTTTATTGGTTTGCTGATTTTTACCTTTTCCTTTTTTGCGGCTCATTCAACTGCTAGTAGCTGGGTATCGGTGCAATCCTTACAGTATCGTGCGGTAGGTTCGTCCCTTTATTTGTTCTGTTACTACCTGGGTTCAAGCTTACTTGGAAGTTCGAGTGGACTGGTCTGGGAAAATTCCGGATGGTTAGGACTAAGTGTATTTATCGCTATTATTTTAGGATTAGGCTTGCTGATGGCACAGCGTTTAAAACCTATAAATGATTCTTCAAAATCAGGATGAGTATATATTCCTAATAAAGGTCTTAAAGCTGTTTTTGTATAAATTATAATCAAGCAACCTAAGCCGAATTCATGCTAAAATACTCGGCTTTCATCTTTGATCACTTTTCTGATCTTCCATCTGCCAGCCGAGAATTGCTAGCCATGTCTACTGCTTATACCGCTCAGACTGCGCCTAAAGCGTTGTTTGATTACGACAAATATTGGGCGTCATGTTTTGAACCCGCGCCTTTTTTGCCGATGTCACGCGAGGAAATGGACCAACTCGGTTGGGACAGTTGTGACTTTATTTTTGTCTGCGGTGATGCCTATATTGACCACCCGTCATTTGTGACCGGGATCATTGGACGTGTGCTCGAAGCACAAGGTTTCCGCGTGGGGATTATTGCCCAGCCGGACTGGACTAATGTAGAAGCCTTCCGTGTACTCGGTAAGCCGAATATTGCCTGGGGCGTTTCTGCCGGTAATATGGACTCGATGATTAACCGTTATACGGCGGATCGTAAGATTCGTTCAGATGATGCTTATTCTCCAGATAACCAGCCGAATAAACGTCCAGACCGCGCAGCAACCGTCTATTGCCAACGTTGTCGTGAAGCTTTCCCGGATGTGCCGGTATTACTCGGTGGTATTGAAGGTTCATTACGTCGTATCGCACATTATGACTACTGGTCAGATAAAGTCCGTCGTTCGATCTTAATGGATTCTAAAGCGGACTTGTTGATGTACGGTAATGGCGAACGCTCGATCATTGAAATCATGCATCGCCTGGCTAAGGGTGAAAAGATTCATCAGATTACTGATGTTCGTGGTACCGCATTCATTATCAATAAACATAACCGTGCTGCGAAAGCCCAGTTTGTGGAAATCGCATCCAATGATGTCGATACCATTGGCCGTGTCGATCCGATCATCAACCCCTATGTGATGAGCGAAGATATTGATGGTTGTGAAATTGAAAAAGATAAAGGCAACAGCTTAAGCCAATACCAGAATTTCCAGAAAGAAGTGGTAGCCAACCCAATCGTGCGTGAAGGGGACAATTTAGATCCAGATACGCAAATTGTGCAGCTACAACCAGCTTCTAAAGCAATTAAACATAAATTACCACCACGTGAACTGGCAGTGATTCGTTTGCCTTCTTTTGAAAAAGTGGCAAATGACCCTGTGCTGTATGCACATGCGAACCGTATTCTGCATCTGGAAACCAATCCAGGGAACGCGCGTGCCTTGGTACAAAAACATGGTGAACGTGATGTGTGGATCAATCCGCCACCGATTCCATTAACTACCGAAGAAATGGATTATGTGTTCGACCTGCCTTATGCACGTCTGCCGCATCCATCCTATGGTAATGCACGCTTTCCGGCCTTTGACATGATCAAGTTCTCGGTGAACATTATGCGTGGCTGTTTCGGTGGCTGTACTTTCTGTTCGATCACCGAGCATGAAGGTCGTATTATTCAGAACCGTTCTGAAGAATCAATCCTGCGTGAAGTAGAAAAAATTCGTGATACCGCACCAGGCTTTACCGGTATTATCTCCGACTTGGGTGGTCCAACGGCCAACATGTACCGCCTGGCATGTAAAGATCCTGAAATTGAGAAAAACTGTCGTAAACCTTCATGTGTGTTCCCGGGCGTATGTCAAAACCTGCATACCGACCATGCACCGTTGACCCAATTGTATCGTAAAGCACGTGCTTTACCGGGTATTAAAAAGATTCTGATTGGATCAGGTCTGCGTTATGACCTTGCTGTATTGAATCCGGAATATGTCAGAGAGCTGGTCACCCATCACGTGGGTGGTTATCTGAAGATCGCGCCAGAGCATACCGAAAAAGGTCCATTATCCAAGATGATGAAACCGGGGATCGGGACGTATGACCGCTTCAAGCAGATGTTTGACCGTTTCAGTAAAGAAGCCGGTAAGGAACAGTATCTGATTCCTTATTTCATCGCGGCGCATCCGGGTACCACCGATTACGACATGATGAATTTGGCTATCTGGTTGAAAAAGAATGGCTTCCGTGCCGATCAGGTACAAACCTTCTATCCATCACCAATGGCCACTGCAACCACCATGTACTACACCGGTAAAAACCCGCTGGCGAAAGTCGCGCGTTATACTGAAGATGTGGACATCGTGAAAGGTGAGAAACGTCGTCGTCTGCATAAAGCCTTTTTGCGTTATCATGATCCAAACAACTGGCCTTTATTGCGTGAAGCTTTAAAGGAAATGGGGCGTCAGGATCTGATTGGTAACTCGAAACAGCATCTGATTCCAACCTATCAACCTGCTGGTACAGATGGGCAATACCAGTCTGCACGTAAGAAGAATTCGACTGTAGCGGGTGATTCACAGAAACGTACTGCTAACCCAGGTAATCGTGGTCAGGCTCAAAATAACCGTCCGAAAAAAGGCCAGATTCTGACCCAGCATACTGGTCTGCCACCGCGTGAAACGGGTGATGCGAAAAAGCCATTCGGCGGCCCTAAACCTAAAGCAAAATCAAAGCCAAAATCACGTGCTTGATTAAGCTGATAAAAAAGACACTTCGGGTGTCTTTTTTTATGTTCAGACTTTATTGATGCGGCTTTCAGGTTCTCAATTAAAATGTAAAATATTTTATTTTTAGTCGATTTAAATTTTTGAAAAATGATATAAAAATAACACTTTGTCGGAATTGTCTTACAGTTCAACCGATTTATATTGCGATCTATCAGGAGACTATTTTACAGTCGCGTATAAGGATTTAACCCTAATTTCTATTGAAATAGCAAAAAGCGGTTTTTAAGTAACCGGCAATCAAGTTTTGCTACGAATTGTATTGGTCTCTACACAGAATGGTAGCAGGGCAATTTTAAAAGTAGTATGGGTTTATACTGGATAACAATAAAACAAGAATGATTATAAGAATGCAAGGATTGAGTCATGACCACCTATATGATTATAGGGAGTTTCTTGGTGTTCTGTGTTGTGCTCATGGCATGGAAGCAGCTAAGGAATAGCCCAAAACCGCAAGACAGCGCCTTAAAACAGCGCGCTATTTTTAATCCAAATGAACAACTGACGTTTACACGCCTGAAAGAAGTATTGCCTGATTATATTGTACTGGCCCATGTTTCTTATGATGCACTACTTACTACCAAATTTGGTCGTACCCGGCACAAGTATCGTGATCTGATTGCAGATTTTGTGATTCTGGATCAGCAATACCAGATTGTTGCCATTGTAGCCGTCGATGATCCGGTGATTTTAAAACGTCCACAGCAGGCGCAATTTCAGGATGCCTTGTTGACTATGGCCGGTTATCGGGTCATTCGCTATGAAGATGTACCGGAATATTATCAGTTACGAGGAGATTTCCTGCGTGAGCAGGAGCATTCCAGTAAAGACCAGAGATTTACCGCTGTGAATGATCTCAAAAAATATCATCTCTATTCAGATCTGGAACGACGTAAAGTCAAAGCATTAAACTGATAGAACCTAAACGAAAAAAGTATGCCAAGTGCATACTTTTTTCTATTTTAGATGAGTAGCAATTAGGCCTGAATAGAAGTCTATTCAGGTTTGACGGCTACGACAGTCAGTTCCACTAACACGCGTGGATCATACAGTTTAGCTTCGACACAGGTGCGGGGTAGGGCTTGAATATCCGATACCCAGGCATCCCAGACTTCATTAAACGCTGCATAATCTTTTTCAATATCTTTGAGATAAATCGTCACAGACATGATCTGGCTTTTATCGGTACCGGCATCCGCCAGGAACTGGTCGATAATATCCAGTGTCTGCTGGGTTTGACCTTTGATATCTAGATCCAGGTCTGTCGCCAACTGACCGGCGAGATGAACCAGATTGCCGGCAATGGCGATCTCAGAAAAGCGTTGTGAAACATGCAAACGTTGAACAGACATCAGCTTAATCCTTGGTTTTTGGCATCAAGGCTGCGACTAATGCAGTCAATAGGCAGCCTATCGCAAGATAGATGGCTACATAATGCCATGAACCATCACCCCAAATCACTAAGGAGGCTGCAATCATTGGGGTAAAACCACCACCAATAATACTGGCGACCTGATAACCGACTCCGGCACCGCTATAGCGATATTCCGTACCAAATAGCGAGGTAAAAATCGGTTGATGCACGCTGACCACCATGTCATGCGCGACATTGGCCAGTAGAATGGCGCCAACAATAATCATCCAGGTATTTTGTGCATCCAGTGCCATAAAAAACGGAAAGGCAGACAGTGCACCGATCAGACCACCCCAGACGCACATGGTTTTATGCTGGATTTTATCCGATAGCCAGGCAAAGAAAGGAATACTGAAACAGCTGATCGCACCGACCATCAGGGTGATATTCAGGAAGAACTGTTTGTCCATGCCCAGATTATTGGTGGAATAGTTTAGGGCAAAGTTGGTGACCAGATACATGGTCAGCAGTTCGGTCAAACGTAAGGCAATAATATAAAAGAAAGCTTTAGGATGTTTGCTGATGGCCTGCAAGATTGGCAGTTTTTCTGGATGATGATCTGCCTTAATCACTTTCTCTACGAATTCTTGAGATTCATCCTGATCACGGCGAATCCACATCGCAATCCCGATCAGCACGATACTGGCAATAAACGGAATGCGCCAAGCCCATTCAGCAAAAGCCTCTTCACCCAGTGTGGCAATAATAACGGATACCGCACCCGTTGCCAGTACCAGACCTACGCCATAGCCGACCTGAACACCACTGCTATAAAAGGCTTTTTTGCCTTTAGGGGCATTTTCCACCGCCATCAGGGCAGCACCACCCCATTCACCACCGACTGCAAAGCCTTGAATGGCACGCAGGGTCACCAGTAAAACCGGTGCCCACCAGCCAATGGCTTCGAAATTAGGTAAAAAACCAATCCCGACGGTGGAAATCCCCATCAGGACCACAGTCAGAACCAGCATTTTCTTGCGGCCGAGCTTGTCGCCGAAATGACCAAATACCACACCGCCTAGAGGACGAAACAGGAAGCCTACCCCAAAGGTGGCTAAAGCCGCCAAGGTACCCATATTGGCACCAATGCTTGGGAAAAACTGGTCTTTAAAAATTAAGGCCGCAACAATGCCGTAAAGGAGAAAATCATACCAATCGACAACAGCACCAACAAAACTGGATAACGCCGCTTTACGCGCGCGTCGTTCTTGAATAACAGAAGAATTTACAGAGGACATGCAGGGAGGGATTCCATGAGATACATCAGAGTTGCCCTGTAATATTCGGATTTGATCGTCACGTCAATCACAGGACAGTATGCTGAAAGTAAAGGTGATTTTCAGCATCTCAGCACATACATGGATAATGCATTGCGCAGATAGAGTACTCCAAAAATTCAAAATGTAAAAACAAAGTTGCCGTATTTTTAAACTAACGTCTAATACTTGTACAAAATAGGCCTAAAGCAGCAGCAATTGCGTTTCTGTTTCACGTGCAGCGAGCTGATAGACGCCAAGCCCAATCAGCCGAAACTGCAGTTGAGGAGTAATATGCATCTCTTGAAGCAATAAGTGTAAAGCCTGCTCCAGTTCTTGCGGGCTACGCAGCAGCTGGCTGAAGCTTTTACTATGCTGCATGGTCTGAAAATTTTTCATTCTCAGTTTTACAGTAACCCCGCGGGCAGAGAGCTGTTTTTTTTCCAGACTCTGCCAGAGCTGGGCAATTAATGGCTGCCAGTAAGGCTGGCATTGCGGTAAATACAGATCATCATCGAAAGTCGTTTCCTTGGAAATCTGCTGGCGTTCCCGTTCAGCTTCGACTGGCCGATCATCAATGCCTTGAGCATAGAGAAACAGGCGCCGTCCATATTTGCCAAAATGCTGAATCAGGATCGCTTCTTCAATCTGCTGTAAATCTCCCAAGGTTTCCAGATTCAAACTTTTTAATTTTTCTTGGGTAACTTTGCCTACACCGGGAATTTTCTTCAGTGGAAGATCCTGAATAAAACGCTGCACCTGTGAAGGTTTGATGACACAGATTCCATTCGGCTTATGCCAGTCAGAGGCGATTTTAGCGAGAAATTTATTCGGCGCCACGCCAGCAGAAGCGGTTAGTCCAGTAGTTTGAAAAATATCTTCACGAATGCGCATTGCCACTTCAGTGGCACTTGGAATCTGCTGCAAATTTTCGGTGACATCCAGATAAGCTTCATCCAGAGACAACGGTTCGATGACCTTGGTATAAGTTTGAAATATTTGATGAATCTGACCAGAGACCTGACGGTATTTGGCAAAATCTGGTTCAATCACGATGACCTGAGGGCAGAGCTTACGTGCTTTAGTCATCGGCATGGCAGAGCGCAGTCCGAATTCGCGGGCCGGATAGGAGGCAGCCGCGACCACTGCCCGCGGATGATGCGAGGCAATCACCACAGGCAGAGCGTTCAGCTCCGGACGCTCACGCAGCTCGACTGAGGCGTAGAAGGCATCCATATCGATATGAATAATTTTGCGCATATCCAGTATCTTAAGTGGCTTTAGCTGGATTGGGAAGAGACCGGATTGACAAGTAAACAGGCTAAAGCATTATTCAAGACGAAGCATATCCTGCCTAAATAATTCAATATCCATTTCATGGTTGAATCAGGGAGAAATTGAGTTTATTTCTTGGCCGGAGGCTGGGACTGATCTGGGGTGGGAATACTGTTCTGCTGTAAAAATTTGATCCAGTCCTGCTCCGAGCCATAAAACACATTCAGGTCCACAGTACGGGCAATGCCGGGAATTTCACCCTGACTGGTATGCTGCCAGAAGGTCCATTTAGGCTGACCCTTTAAATCTGGCAAACCTTGGTACTCACGTACCCAGAGCGGTACGTCAGTAAACTCTCCCGCCAGCACGATGTTATAAAAAGATTTGGACACATAGAAGATCGGCTGCTTGCCATAATGGTGTTTTAAGGCATCATGCATGATCCGGATTTCCTTGAGCATCTGCTCTTTGGAATAGTGATTGATGCATTTGCTGTCATATTCCAGATCCATTACGGGTGGCAGGGCATCACTTTTACGCGGAACCGACTCTATAAAATTCTGAGCCTGAATGCTGCCATCACGGCAAAGCCGGTAAAAATGATAAGCACCGACCAGAAAGCCCTGTTCGCGGGCCTGCAGCCAGTATTCCTGAAACTTGGTATCTTTAAAATCACCACCTTCTGTGGATTTTAAATAGACAAATTTATATTTCTGTTTTGGTATTTTCTTCCAGTCTATTTCTTTCTGATGATGGGAAACATCAAAACCATGAATCGAATAATCTGCTGCATGCGCTGATGGCTGTTTGAAAACCAGCAGATAAAGCACAGTGGTTACCACAAGCGTAATCAGCAGCCCGACTGCAATCACTGAGTATTTTTTCCAGTTGCTAGAAGTAGGAGCTGCTTTCATGTGCACGGTGGCCTAATCTAGAGATATTCATATCGAGTTTATATTCTGCCCTAGACTGGCGTGTTTTTGGGGATATGCCAGAAAATATAGGCAGCAATAATGTTAATACAGCCTAGACAGAGCAGCGAAACGTGAAAGGCATTATCTAGCTGTTCTGGGCCGAAGTAGGCACTAAACATATTGACTAGCGTACCTGCCAGTGCCACCCCGATACTCATTGACAGCATCATGATCATCGACAGAAAACTGTTACCACTGCTGGCATCCTGCTGGCTTAAATCTTTTAAAGTCAGCGTATTCATTGAGACAAATTGCAGCGAATTCAGAATCCCGAACACAAAGAAATGTATAGCACGTAACCAAATTGGAGTCTCCGCCGTAGTCAAGGCAAAACTGGCGATACATAGACCGACCAGCAAGGTGTTGATCAACAAGACTCTACGATAACCAAAACGTTGAATGATTTTGCGGATAATCGGTTTAGATGCTAAAGAACCGAGTACCGTTGGAATCATCAGTAAACCGGTAATAAAAGGTTCGAAACCAAAAGCGACTTGCAACATTAAAGGCAATAAAAACGGAATCGAGTTGCCGCCGAGTCGGGCAAAGAAATTACCCAGAATGCCAATCGAATAGATCTTATTTTTAAATAATTTACTGCGAAAAAGCGCGTTCAGATGAGTATGCGAGTGGTAGGCGTAGATGAGTGAGGCAATCAGGCCACTTCCGACCAGACTTAAGCTCCACCATAGTGGATATTGTGGATTGGCAAAGTTTTCAATCCCTAGACACAAGCCGATCATTGCGATGACCAGTAGAATAAAACCGCCAAAATCAAAACGCTGTACCGTCGGTTCGGTAATATTGGGCATAGCTTTAAAGGTAATCAATGCACCCAGCAGACCAATCGGCAGATTGATCAGGAAAATCCAGTGCCAGGACAGGTATTCCACCATCCAGCCACCTAAGGTTGGACCGATTAAAGGACCCATTAGTCCGGCCAGACTCATCAGACTCATAGCGGATAGAAACTGGGTACGAGGAATAATTTTCAGCATGGCCAGTCGTCCGACTGGAAGCAGCAAAGCACCTCCAATGCCCTGAAATACCCGATAAACCAGTAGTTCATTCAGATTCTCAGACCAGGCACAGCCGAGTGAGGCCAGAGCAAAAATAATGATCGCTGCAAAATAGATATTCCGAACCCCAAAGCGATCTGCCAGCCAGCCACTTAAGGGAATGCAGGCTGCCACAGAAAGCACATAGGCCACCACCACACTATGCATCCGTAACGGATCTTCCTGCAGGTTACTGGCAATCGCAGGCAAGGCGGTATTGATAATCGTGGTATCCAGGCCTTGCATGAAAAAGCCAATCGATACCAGCAAGACCAGCAGTCTGAATTCAGGTTGTAGGGATTGATGCGTAGGAGTGACATTCATGGATTTAAAAAATCATCTATTTTGAATAGTTTAAAGAAATCTATGCAGCAGTGTGACTGAAATAAAAACGATTGTGAATAGGAGTCGTGTAGACAAAATGCTAATGAATTCACAGCCTGATTTCAGTTATTGAAGAGAAAGGGTAAAAGATATATTTCTATACTGCGAACATCTCAAACTTATACGGATTTATAAATACGTCATTTTTGGAACACTTCAAGCTTCTTTTTAAGGAGTAGGCTACAAAAAAATATGACGGAAATGTCATGAAAATGAAATAAAACCGTCATAATCTGGGGCAAACTTCCAGAACTGCTGTACTGGGAACTGTCTAGTAAAAGGTTTTGTACTTATGACCATCGAGATTCTGATGGTAGTTGGCTTCTGTCTGGCCGCCTATTCCATCGTGGGGAATGATGTTCCGCAAACATTAGGAACATTTATTTCATCGAACTCACATCGCCCATGGTGGGTACTCTGGATTTACATCAGTACTATTCTGGTTGTGGTGTTAATTTATGGCTGGTTTGCTTCTGGAGTAGGGGATGCCTCTTATGGACGTTTGGAAACCATTCCTTTTCCTGAGGATGGGGTCACCTGGCTATATGTAGTACCGCCTCTTTTACTGATCATTTTGACCAAATATGGTATTCCGGTGAGTACTACTTTCTTGGTGCTCACGATCTTCTCCCCGAGCAGTCTGGGTTCCATGCTGACCAAGTCGATGATGGGTTATGCCGTCGCGTTCTTTGTGGCGATTGTGATCTATCGTCTGGTCATGAAAAAACTCGCGGTCTATTTCAGTGAAACCCGTGATCAGCAACATTCTCCGATGTGGATGGCTTTGCAATGGCTATCTACGGCATTTCTGTGGAGCCAGTGGCTGATCCAGGATCTGGCCAATATCTTTGTTTATGTGCCGCGTCAGGTGCCGTTTGAATTCCTGATCTTTGCCATTTCTGTCTTTGTCATCCTGCTGGGCATGATTCTTTACCAACGTGGTGGAGCTATCCAGAATATTGTCGATACCAAGACTGGGGTCACCGATGTCCGTTCTGCTACAATTATCGACTTTATCTATGCGCTGATTCTGCTGGTGTTTAAAGAGTGGAGTAACATCCCGATGAGTACCACTTGGGTATTCTTGGGGTTACTGGCCGGTCGTGAATTTGCCATTTCGATGCTGGTGACTGAAGTCAACAAGCACCGTACTTCACGTAATGTCAGTAAAGATGCCATGAAACTGATGTTTGGTCTGGCGATTAGTGTATTTCTGGCGACGACTTTGCCATGGTTCTATCACACGATTTCCGGTTAATGTCTTTGCATGTATAAATGAAAAAAGCGAGCATCAAGCTCGCTTTTTTATGGCTTTAAATATTTGCTATTCAAAGCAGATGAAAAAATTTAAACCACAAAACGTTGTGGGGCATCCAGATTCAGCAAGGTGGTATAAATCTGATCTGCATGTTCACAGACAATCAATTTAGCCCGATGTTGGGGCGGCAAGAAGCCTTCCTGCACCGCAAGATCAAGCTGGGCAATCAGGGGATTATAAAAGCCATTGACGTTATACAGCATCATCGGTTTTTGATGCTGGTTCAGCTGACCCCAGGTCGCAATTTCCAGAATTTCTTCAAATGTTCCCAATCCACCCGGCAAGGCGACAAAGGCACAGGCACGATCTGCCATCATGGCCTTACGCTGATGCATGCTGGTGACGATATGCAGTTCTGTGAGTTGAGGATGGGCAATCTCATAATCCAGCATGAATTCAGGAATCACGCCCACCGCTTCACCACCATGCTGAATCATGGTGTCTGCCACCTGGCCCATCAGACCAATACTGGCGCCGCCATAGACCAGACCAAAACCATGTTCGGCCAGACCTTGTGACAGTTGAATCGCTTTTTCCAGATAAATCGGTTTGTTGCCGGCACGAGAGCCACAATATAAAGCTACTAGCGGGCGTGTTGTTTTTGGGGAGTTATCATTAAAATAATCGGTCATTTCCATTACACTTTGCATTTATTTTTTTCACCTTATCATTTTTTTATCTACTTACTATAACTTAGTTAACAAATATGACAATTCCATGAGCAGACCTCATTTTAGGACAAAATATTTCATTCAAATTCATCCATAATCCCGGATGAAAACAGGTGAATTTCATGCTGTTCTTGATATACTGAAAGTCTGTCTTACTACAATAGAACTCACATGGGTAGTCGAAGTTGGCGCTTTAATTTAATAAAACGTCACATTATCAAGTCTTTAATTCAAGTCGGGTATCAACCTGTATCTCATCATGCAAATACTTGCCTTTCTCCTCGGTTAGAGGAGCAGATGCAATGATTTTTGAATGGATGTCAGATCCCTCTGCCTGGATTGGCTTACTCACACTGATTGTTCTTGAAATTGTACTCGGGATCGATAACCTGGTCTTTATTGCAATTCTGGCGGAAAAGCTTCCACCCGAACAGCGTAATGCAGCGCGTATTACCGGTCTGGGCTTGGCGCTGCTAATGCGACTGGTGTTGCTGGCATCGATTGCCTGGGTCGTAACGCTTACTGAACCGCTATTCCATATCTTTGAGCATCCATTTTCAGGACGCGACCTGATCTTATTATTCGGTGGTGTATTCCTGCTGTTTAAAGGCACTATGGAGCTGCATGAGCGTCTGGAAGCCAAACCTGTGACCAAGGAAGAAAATCCGGTTCAGGCGGTGTTCTGGATGGTGATTGTGCAGATCGTGGTACTGGACGCCGTGTTCTCGCTCGACAGCGTGATTACTGCGGTTGGTATGGTCAAAGATCTGTCTGTGATGATGATCGCGGTGATTATTGCGGTCGGTATCATGTTGTGGGCCTCTAAAGCCCTCATGGATTTCGTCAACAAGCACCCGACAGTAGTGATTCTCTGTCTGGGCTTCCTGATGATGATTGGTTTCTCGCTGGTGGTTGAAGGCTTCGGTTTCCATATTCCAAAAGGCTATCTGTATGCCGCGATTGGTTTCTCGGTGATTGTGGAATTCATTAACCAGACCATGAAACGCAATCAGGAAAAAATGGTCACCACTACTGATATGCGTTACCGTACTGCGTCTGCCGTAATGCGTATGCTGGGCGGTAAACCGGCTCAGGACAATGATTCTTCTGAACCGGAAGATGTACTGGCGACTCGTGCCTTTGCTGATGAAGTCTTTGATGATGACGAAAGTGGAGTCTACCATAGCGTTATGGTGCAGGGCGTACTTGGCCTGTCAGAACGTCCGGTGAAATCGGTGATGACACCACGTCCTGAACTGGAATGGATTGATCTGGAAAATGATCATGCCAGTATCAAAGAGCAATTATTGCATATGAGCCATTCACGCCTGATTGTGGCGCGTGGTGAACTGGACAATATTGCCGGTGTGGTATTGACCCATAAAGTCCTGAATGAATACATCGAAACAGGTATTTTGGACTTCGAAAAACATCTGCGTGAACCTGTGATTGTACATGAAAATGCTCAGGTCTTGATGGTCATGGATCAGTTGCGTCAGGCACCGCTACAAATGGCTTTAGTACTGAACGAATATGGTTCCATTGAAGGCGTGGCGACACCGATTGATGTACTGGAAGCGATTGCCGGTGAATTCCCGGATGAAGACCAGTTGGAAGCAGCTGTAGAAAGCCTGGAAGATGGCAGCCTGATTCTGGATGGTTCGACCGATATTCGCCACGTGTCACTGCTTCTGGATCGTGATCTGGTCAATGAAACGGAAGAATATTCGACATTGTCGGGTTATATTCTGTTCCATCTGGGGCGCTTGCCAGAAAATGGCGAAAAGCTCGAAGCAGATGATTATATCTTTGAGGTGGTCACGATGGACGGCCACAAGATTGATAAGGTGCATATCATTGCCCCAGCGAACCGGAAAGACTAGTTCAGCGCCCGAAGGACGAAGCTAAAAGTTTGCTAAAATAGCCCGCACTGTCGGGCTATTTTTTATGGAATTGAGATGTCAGAAGCATGTCCATGTGGACGAGGTGAATATGCAAGCTGTTGCCAGCCACTGCATCAGGGTCAGCAATTGGCTCAAAGCGCCGAGCAATTGATGCGCTCGCGGTATAGTGCCTTTGCCAAGCATGAAATTGATTATATCCAGCAGACTACCGCCCGTGGACAGCAGCAGGCTTTGGACATGCCAGCCATTGCTGAATGGAGTAGGACCAATCAATGGCTGAAGCTGGAAATCGTGCAGGCCAATGAAAAGCTGGACAAGACCCATGCGCTGGTCGAGTTCAAAGCACATTATCACGATGGCAAGCAGGCCCAGATTCATCATGAAATTTCACATTTTGTAAAGTTCGAGAATCGCTGGTACTTTCTAGATCCAACGACAGATCAACAGTTTACAATGAAACAGCCGTGCATCTGTGGCTCCGGGAAAAAATTTAAGCAATGTTGTGCGCATTTTTTATAATTTTCACATAGATTTAGCTTAGAATAGCCGCCATCTCAAAGCCTCAGGTGGAAGCAGGGCGATGTTACTGACCGTCATCTATATTATTGCAATTACCGCTGAAGCCATGACCGGAGCCTTATCTGCCGGTCGGCGTAGTATGGACTGGTTCGGGGTCACGATTATTGCCTGTGTTACGGCGCTCGGTGGTGGTTCTGTACGTGATGTACTGCTTGGCCATTATCCTTTGACCTGGGTCAAACACCCGGAATATCTGGTACTGACCTGTTGTGCCGCCTTTGTCACCATCCTGATTGCCAAATGGATGCGCCATTTACGCAATATCTTCCTGGTACTGGATGCCTTGGGCCTGATTGGCTTTACCATCATTGGCTGCCAGATTGCGCTGGAAATGGGGCATGGTTTTGTAGTCAGTGCGGTCGCCGGGGTTCTGACCGGAGTATCGGGCGGTATTTTACGTGACATTTTATGTAATGATGTGCCTTTAGTCTTCCGCCGTGAACTGTATGCCAGTATTTCCTTTGTTGCAGTCATCTTCTACTGGCTCTGCAGCAATTTCGGTCTGTCACTCGAACTGACCATTATTTCCACCCTGATTTTTGGCTTTAGTTTGCGTTTGATTGCGATCTATTTCGGTCTGGAAATGCCGAAGTTTATCTATAAGGATGATGACGAACAGTCCGCTTCATCCAAAGACGAATCTTGATATGAATTACGGTAACTGCGGGAGGGAAAACTTCCCGCAGGCGTACGTATTCGTAGTATAAAAAAATAAAAAATCAAACCTCCTGTTGGGACAGCAGCATCTCCCGTTTCACCTGATCAGAGATTTTTGTTATGGATTTAGTTTCTCGGATACAGCGCTTGCCGATCGGCAAGTTCCACTACACTCTTTTATGGGTGATTGGTCTTGGCTGGATGTTTGATGCCATGGATACGGGATTGATTTCCTTTATTCTGGCGAAAATGGCTGAAGACTGGCAGATGACCGCTGACCAGAAAAGCTGGGTGGTTTCGATCGGTTTTATCGGTATGGCGATTGGGGCGATTTTCTCAGGTGGACTGGCAGATCGCTGGGGACGTAAAACGGTATTTGCCAGTACGCTGGTGGTTTATAGTCTGGCAACCGCTGCCTGTGCCTTTGCGCCTAATCTGACCTGGTTACTGGTATTCCGTTTTATTGTCGGTCTGGGATTAGGGGGTCAGTTGCCGGTTGCTGTGACACTGGTCAGTGAATATATCCCGGCACGGGTACGTGGTCGTTTCATTGTGCTGTTGGAAAGTTTCTGGGGCTTGGGCTGGCTGGTGGCTGCGCTGGTTTCGCGTTTTGTGATTCCTGATTTTGGTTGGCAAGCTGCATTCATGATTGGCGGGATACCGGCACTGTATGCCATCGTAATCTGGAAACTGGTGCCTGAGTCGGTGCCGTATCTGATCAATCGTGGCCGGGTAGATGAAGCACAGGCTCTGGTTAAAAAGATTGAGCGCAAATGCGGCGTCGAAGTCATGGAAATCTTTGAAGTTAAACCTGTGGCTGCCAAGCAGAATATCTCGTTTACCCAGCTCTGGAGTGGTATTTTTGCCCGCCGAACCTTGATGCTGTGGCTGATCTGGTTTGGGATCGTTTTCTCCTACTATGGTATTTTTACCTGGTTACCAAGCCTTCTGGTCAAGGAAGGCTATACCATCGTGCAGTCTTTTGAATATGTCCTGGTTATGATTCTGGCGCAATTGCCGGGTTATATTGCGGCAGCATGGCTAGTCGAAAAACTCGGTCGTAAGGCGACTTTAGCTGGCTTTATCGGCATGTGTGCGATTTCAGCCTATTTCTTTGGTCAGTCAGGTAGTGTCACCGAGATCGTAATCTGGGGTTGTCTGATGTCCTTCTTTAATTTGGGGGCATGGGGCGTTCTTTATACCTATACACCAGAACAGTATCCAACCAATATCCGTGCTTTTGGTTCAGGCTGGGCCGGTGCAATTGGTCGTATTGGCGGGATTGCTGCACCTTTTGCCGTAACCCATTTGATGGGGATGCCAAATGGTTTCAGTTATGTCTTTACCATGTTTACTGCAGTATTAATCGCAGTAGCTGTGGTCATTTTAGTCCTGGGTGAAGAGACCAAGGGCAAGACGCTAGAGTCCATGGGTTTATAAGGTTGGTGATTTTTCAGTTGCTCAGCTGCTATAAAGTGGATATTTTTAGCCCATAAGACACGATTTGTCGCGCTGTGTAGTTTACTGCCCTTGTGCAGCACACAGCCGCGACTTAGCATAAGAAACATTGATACAAAAACGAATTTTAGGATTATAGGTTGTTATGACAAGCCTTGCGCATCATGCGACAGAAAACCGTTCCGTAGCCGAATTTACCGAACAAGCTTATTTAAATTATGCCATGTACGTGATTATGGATCGTGCATTGCCACATATTAGTGATGGTTTGAAACCGGTACAGCGCCGTATTGTCTATGCCATGAGTGAACTGGGTCTGAAATGGACCAGTAAACCGAAAAAATCGGCACGTACTGTCGGGGATGTACTGGGTAAATACCATCCGCATGGTGACTCGGCCTGTTATGAAGCCATGGTCTTAATGGCGCAGCCATTCAGTTATCGCTATCCATTTATTGAAGGACAGGGCAACTGGGGTTCACCGGATGATCCGAAGTCTTTCGCGGCGATGCGTTATACCGAAGCCAAGCTGTCGCAATATAGTGAACTGCTTTTATCCGAGCTAGGACAAGGTACCTGTGACTGGCAGGATAACTTCGATGGTTCGATGAAAGAACCGATCAACTTACCGGCACGTGTTCCGAATATCCTGCTAAATGGTACCACCGGGATTGCTGTGGGGATGGCGACTGATATTCCGCCGCATAACTTGCGCGAAGTAGTGAAAGGTACTATCGCTCTGATCCGTAATCCGAACCTGACCGATGCCAAAATGGCAGAATACATTCCGGGACCGGATTTACCGACCAAAGCGGAAATCATTACGCCACCCTCCGAACTGCTTAAAATTCAGACGACAGGTCGTGGCAGTTACCGCATGCGTGCGGTATACACCATTGATAAAAATGAAATCGTGATCACCGAATTGCCTTATCAGGTATCAGGTTCAAAAATCATCAGCCAGATTGCAGATCAAATGCAGGCGAAAAAATTGCCATTGGTCACTGATGTTCGTGATGAATCGGATCATGAAAATCCAACACGTTTAGTGGTGGTATTGCGTTCGAACCGTATTGATGCGGAAGCGGTAATGAGCCATCTGTTTGCGACTACAGATCTCGAATCCAGCTATCGTGTCAATATGAACATGATTGGCGCGGATGGCCGTCCACAGGTGAAATCGATTCGTCGTATTCTGCTGGAATGGATCGAAATCCGAAAAACCACCGTCACTCGCCGTTTGCAATACCATCTGAACAAGATCGAAAAACGTCTGCATATTCTTGGCGGTTTGATCATTGCCTACTTAAATATTGATGAAGTAATTCGGATTATTCGTGAGGAAGATCAGCCTAAACCAGTGTTGATGGAACGTTTTGGCATTGATGAGATTCAGGCCGAAGCTATTTTAGAACTCAAGCTACGTCATCTGGCCAAGCTTGAAGAAATGGAACTGCGCCGCGAACAGGAAGAGCTGGAAGCTAAAGCTGCCGTGATTCGTGAACAGCTGGCGAATCCTGAGTCTTTAAAAACTTTGATCATCAATGAACTAAAAGAAGATGCCAAGAAATTTGGGGATGATCGCCGTTCTCCAATCGTGCAACGTGCCGAAGCCGCTGCTATTGATGAAACTGAAATGCTGCCAGCGGATCCTGTAACGGTAGTATTGTCTGAAGCGGGCTGGATTCGCTGTGCTAAAGGGCATGAAGTGGATGCTGAAAATCTGAATTTCCGTGCGGGCGATCAATACCTTAGTCATGCCCAAGGTAAGTCTAATCAACGCGTCTATGTATTAGATGATAGTGGCCGTAGCTATGGCTTGCCAATCAATAGCCTGCCATCGGCACGAGGACTCGGTGAACCGTTGAGTTCAAAACTTTCTCCGGCAAGTGGAGTTGGTTTCAAGCAGGTATTGGTGGCTGAAGATGATGCAGAAATCCTGGCAGTCAGCAGCAAAGGTTATGGATTTAAAACCCAAGCCAAGCAGTTGGATACCAATGCCAAAGCTGGTAAGGCTTTCCTGAATCTATCTGAAGGTGCACAGGTCATGAACCTGCAACCACTGGAAGATGCAACTCATGTTGCACTACTCAGTTCAGCTGGCCGTCTGCTGGTTGTTGATCTGTCGGAATTACCTGTACTCAATAAAGGTAAAGGTAATAAATTGATACAACTTGAAGATAAAGATCAAATTTTATCCATGACAATATTGAAACTTGATGAAATAATTCAAGTGCTTGCAGGACAGCAACAATTAAAACTTAAAGGGGATGACCTGCAAAAATATATTGGGAAACGAGGCTCTAAAGGAACCCTGTTACCACGTGGATATCAAAAAGCAAATAAACTGTTGATTCAAAGATAATACTAGCATCCATGAATCGAAATACGTTATATATGAGTAACGATTCGACAAATGGATGCAATGTTGCACATATACAAGTCTAAAAAATGACGTGCAGCATTGAAAAAAACAGTTGAACTACTAAGGATTATGATTGGAGAGATTGGCATTATGGAAAAGATTTGGTTCGCTGAATACCAAAAAACAGGGATTCCAGAAACTGTAGAATTACCAGCAGAAAATACATCTCTGGTTGATATTTTTGAACGCAATTTCCAAAAATTTGGCTCACGTGATGCCTTTATCTTTATGGATAAGACTTTAACGTTCAATGAGTTGGAAGAAGCTAGTCGTAAATTCGCAGCATATTTACAAAGTTTGGGTCTGGCAAAAGGCACACGTGTTGCCGTAATGATGCCAAACGTTCTTCAGTATCCGGTCGTAGCATTGGGGGTGTTCCGCGCTGGTTTAGTACTGGTCAACGTGAATCCACTATATACATCACGTGAGCTTGAGCATCAGTTAAAAGATTCTGGTGCTGAAGTTCTGGTCATTATTGAGAACTTTGCAAGCGTTTATCAGTCAATTATTGGCAAAACGCCGGTGAAGCACGTGGTTGTTGCTTCTGTGGGTGACATGCTGGGTGCTTTAAAAGGTACTTTGGTGAACTTCGTATTGCGTTCAGTACGTAAGCAGATTCCGGCATGGGATATTCCTGGTCACATCAAGTTCAATGCTGCACTGAACAAGGTAAATCCAAGCAACTATAAACGCCCTGAATTGACTTTAAGTGATACTGCAGTACTTCAGTACACAGGTGGTACTACTGGTGTTTCTAAAGGTGCTGAACTGACCCATCGTAACCTGGTTGCTAACCTGTTGCAGTGTGACGGTATCTTCCAGAGCAAATTCGGTGCGCAAGATGGCCAGCCAGATGACCGTATTTTCTGTGCTTTACCGCTTTATCACATCTTTGCTTTCATGGTCTGTGCACTTTACGGCATGTATAAAGGTCAGGCGAACGTTCTGATTCCTAACCCGCGTGACCTGCCTGCGGTGATGAAAGAATTACGTAAATACCAGCCAACATTCTTCCCTGCTGTGAACACACTGTTTAATGCGCTTGTAAACAATGAAGAATTCAAGCAACTGGATCATAGCCGTTTAAAAATGGCGATGGGCGGTGGTATGGCGGTTTTGCCTTCTACTGCAGAAGCTTGGAAGAAAATTACCGGCACTAATATCATTGAAGGTTATGGCCTGTCTGAAACTTCTCCAGTGGCAACTGCAAACCCACCGGCATCTGAAGCATTTAGCGGTACGATTGGTATTCCGTTGCCTTCAACTGAAGTTGCTATTCTGGATGATGACGGTAATGAAGTTGCACTCGGTGAGCAGGGTGAAATCTCAATCCGTGGTCCTCAGGTGATGAAAGGCTATTGGAACCGTCCGGATGAAACCGATAAAGTGATGGTGAATGGCTTCTTCCGTACTGGTGATATCGGTGTAATGGATTCACGTGGTTATATCAAAATCGTTGACCGTAAGAAAGACATGATTCTGGTCTCTGGCTTCAACGTTTATCCTTCTGAAATTGAAGAAGTCGTCGCGAAACATCCAAAAGTTCTGGAAGTGGCTGCAATTGGTGTACCAGATGAAAAATCAGGTGAAGTGCCAAAACTTTTTGTGGTGAAGAAAGACCCTTCATTGACGACTGAAGAAGTTCTGGCATTTGCGAAAGAAAATCTGACCGGTTATAAACGTCCACGTTATGTTGAATTTATGGATGAATTACCGAAATCTAACGTAGGCAAAATCCTGCGTAAAGACCTACGTAAGACTGCATAAATCTTGCAATAAAAAAGCGCCTAAGGGCGCTTTTTTTAATTCTCTTTTTTCATTAGCCAGCGGTCGAAGTAAGGACGTCCTACACCGATCACACCCAAAAAAATAAACATGGTACCAAACTGGCGGTTAAATCCTCTCAAATTAAAACTGCCATAACTGAGAATATTATCTATCAAGCAATAAATGATGATTGCGACCACCCAGTGCCAGATCGGCATGCGTTTGATGCCCACGGCATAGAAGGCAATCCATAAGATGGCAAAGGTAAAGAGGGGAGACCAGATATTCATATTGGCACAAATGACCGCTATCAGAAATGCAACAATCGGCAATACGATTTTTAATACGCGATCCACTTGACGTTGATGCTGGCGCTGTTTCTCGAGGACATCGAACATTTCATTTTGATCAGGGCTGACCATAGTGAATCCTTAATCATTTATAAAAACACTCTATTTAACAAAATTTATTCACGAAACGCCATGCTATGATAGACATAAAAATTCTCAAGAGAAAAATCAGATGCATAGCATTAGTGGGGTTATCTATCTCATTTTGGCAGCTTGTCTTTTACCTTATGTTTTTACCTTGATTGCGAAAAAATCGGCAGGGTTTCGTGCAAAAGACAATCAGAATCCGCGGGCATTTTTAGAAAAGTCTACAGGCTTGGCCAGTCGTGCCAATGCCGCCCAGCAAAATAGCTTTGAAAGCTTACCGCTCTTTATCGCCTCGATTCTGATGGCAGAATATATGGTCGTGTCGCAAAGTCTGGTGATGACCTTTGGGATTGCCTATCTGGTTTTTCGGGTCATCTATGGGATCTGTTATCTGGCGAACTGGTCGACCTTACGTTCAATTGTCTGGCTGTTATCCTTATTATGTCCAATAACCTTACTGCTGTTAATTATCAAAATCTCTTAAGCTTAAAATAAAGCAGGTCGAGATATTTACAGTTCAATATTTTAAAATCAAAAAAAATCTGTAAAAACCGTTATAATTGTCGCGGTTTTTAAAAGATATAACTTGTTAAAGAGTGATGCTATGAGCTACAGCAATATCCCAGCGGGTAAAGATGCGCCAAACGACATCTATGTCATTATCGAAATTCCTGCAAATGCAGCACCAATCAAATATGAAATCGATAAAGATTCTGATGCATTATTTGTAGACCGTTTCATGGGTACAGCAATGTTCTACCCAGCAAACTATGGTTATGTACCAAATACACTTTCTCTAGATGGCGACCCTCTAGACGTATTGGTGGTAACTCCACATCCAGTAGAGCCAGGTTCAGTTATTCGTTGCCGTCCTGTGGGTAAACTGAACATGGAAGATGACGGTGGTGTTGATGCGAAACTGGTTGCAGTTCCACACGAAAAACTGACTCCGATCTACAAAGATGTTCAAGAATATACTGATCTTCCTCCATTACTGATCAGCCAAATCGAACACTTCTTCCAGCATTACAAAGACTTGGAACCAGGCAAATGGGTTAAGTTAAGTGGTTGGGAAGGTGCTGATGTTGCGAAACAAGAAGTACTCAGCTCAATTGCAGCTTATGCAGAAGCAAATAAATAATTCATTTGCTTTTCAGTTTAAGTCTTTAACTTTTTAAAGCTTAAACAAAAAAACCTGCACATTGTGCAGGTTTTTTATTATGGCTTGAAATTCGGGTGAATTAGAATAATTTCACAGGAATATCTAACCAGATACGCCATTCGTTGGTGTCAGGCATATATGCATCATTATAAAGTTGATCTGCACGGTAAAATGAATGACGTAGACGTAAGCTTGCATCTTTGGCAAAACCAGACTGAACAGTGTATTTCACCTGGTTAAAGAATTCACTTTCTTTAGCATTATCAATTGTCATATTACCTTGATTATCAGTAGCTTTGATATCCCAACCATATACATATGCTGTAGTCCAGGTTAATCCAGGAATATTTAGACCTTTGAAGTCATAGGTATATTGAAGTTGAGCAGATTTTTCATCATTACCAATGAAGTCAGACAGGTATGAGTTTGGCATGTAAATAGTTTGATGACCATCACCGACACCACGACCTAAACCGTAGTCATAGCCTGTATTACCAAAGTTCTGTTGGTAAGCAACCATTACATTGTGCGGACCATGATTATAAGTAGTCGATAAAGCTAAAATTGTATTATCGAATGAATCATCTTGTGAACCAATTTGAGAATACAAATAAGGATTCGCTTCTTTATCCCATTTAGTGTGATAACCACTGAAATCATGAGTTAAAGTGCTTTTATCTGCTAAATCATAACTATAGTTAGCATTTACATAATGACGGTCTAAACGGTCTTTAATGTCTGTACCATAGTAAGAAGCGTTTAAAGCATCACTAAATTTATATTTCGCACCCCAAACAGTAGCGCGATCTAATTCATTGCCATCTGAATTAATCTGGCTAGAGCGCTGATTTTCAGTGAATTTACCCGCAACAAGACTTAGATTTTCAATTTCCTTACTTTCAATCAATACACCATTATAGTATTCAGGCACTAAACGTGCAGTATTGCTTGCAAGTACAGGAAGATCTAAAACTTGAGTACCATAAGTCGCTGTTGTATTTGATACTCGAGCTTTCACATATGCACCACCACGAGCCCAATGGTCATAGGCATCTTTAGTACCATCTGCATTATCTTGAGGATGAGTAGGGATCATATCGTTACCAGTATGACCATTTTTACCTAATTTGAATGAAGCATCCCCAATGATACCTGCACCAAAGCCGACTACACCTTGAGTAAAACCTGAATCTAATTTGACAATTGCTGTTTGAGCGAAAGAACTCGTATCACTATTTGGTGGAGTACCTTTATAGTCACGGGTTAAATAACCAGTACGGAAAAGTACAGATCCTTCTGCGTCTTCTACAAAACCTTTAGACTCACTTTGCTCGCTAGCAAAAGCGGTTGAGATCAATGCAGCCTGAATCAAAACTGCCAATGTTAATTTTTTTGTGTTTTGCATTGGGAGAGAGCCTTATACAAATTGATGGAAATTTTTAGGAATTGTATAAGATTCGCTGAATAAATGTCATTTTTATTTACGATATTCCACTAAAGTCGAGGGATTTTTTTTAATCTAAAGTAAATAATAGTAAGATATCTAACAGTATAAATCCTGACCATATAGTAAAAAAACAAATAAAAACAAAGATATTTTTTAAATCTAATTCTCTGAAGGGTATGACTCATGAGTGCATCAATAATATTTAAAATTAAAATTCTTAGAATGAAAAAGTTGAGTGTTCAAAATCTTCATTTTCTGTATCAGACTCTTCATTAATAATTTCTTAAAAGTGAGAATTTATTATAAATTATTGAATTTTAATATATAAATATTTAATTTAAATATTTATAAATCCAAAAATGCGCAGAGATTTCCGAATAATAAAAAGTCATTCTATGAGAGTCACTTTTTCTTGCTTAGCACTATTTTGAACTTTTTAATCCAGAAATTTTCTGAGTTTGAGCAAGAATCGAAAACTCGAATAGAGCAATCTGTTTCTTTACTTTTTATTTCTGCACCTTTTTTTAGCACAAAATTTAATCAAAGCGAAAATAGACTCAAAATGGCGCAACTTGTAAATGATTATGTATAAGACCGAAAAAAGAAAATAAATCTTTGAAAAAGGGCTAATGGTAAAAAAATTTATCAAAGTACTTTTATTAAAAAATTAAATATAATTTAAAAACAAAAACATAGATATTTATTTTATTTTTATTCATCAGATTTCAGTTGTTTTATTCCAGATTGGCATAGCTCTTGCAAATTTTGAACTTGAGTTTAATCAATATCATAAAAACGTCTCAGACGATCTGGGGGAGTCATACAATGAAATCAACATTAAAAGTATTATCTTTTGCTTTACTAGGTGCTGCATCTTCTTTCACTTTCGCGGATGAACCAGCTGCTGAACATTCAGTTTCTGGAAATATCAGTGTACTTTCAAGCTATAACCTGCGTGGGATTACCAACACACCTGAAAATAGCGGAGCTACTTTACAAGGCGGACTTGACTATAATCACGCCTCTGGCTTCTATGCTGGTTGGTGGGGCTCTACCTTGGATTATTCTTTGGTTGAAGAAGGCCGTGATGCTTTTGAAAATAATTTCTATGCAGGCTACAGCCATTCGGTAAATGATGATTTGGGTTTAACGATCGGTACGACTTACTACTATTACTATGAATCTGATGAAGAAACGAATGGATTTGAGCTGTTATTAGGTCTGAGCTATAAAGATTTAGGTATTACAGCACAAACTCTTCTTGAAGATACGACTTGGGGGAATGCAGGGGATACTTATATCAAAGGTACTTATAGCTATGCACTGCCTAATGACTTTAGTTTAGACACCGCTTTAGGTTTATATGCTTATGAAAAGTCAGGTGACTATGTAGAAGAGACAAGTGAAAGCTTTGGTTTCCGTCATTTTGATATCGGTTTAAGCAAACCTCTTGCAGATACTGGTGTGACTGCAAGCATCAATTACATCATCGGTGGTTATGATCGTATGGATGTGAAACAAAAGAACAAAGTAGTATTCGGATTAGGTTATAGCTTCTAATTTTCTCTGAATAAAAAAGGCGACTTTAAGTCGCCTTTTTTATTGCTTGGATTCTTATTAAGTTATTTAAATGTGCTGCCCGCGATAAGACAAGGCTTCCGATAAATGCCCAGTCTGAATATCTGGACTTTGGTTAAGATCGGCAATGGTTCTGGCAACACGCAAAATGCGATGATAGCCTCTTGCTGATAAATTCAGTTTCTGCTGCGCCAGTTCAATCATTTTCTGAGCTGGTGGATCGAGAGGGGCATATTGTTCCAGTTGTTTCGGACTAAGACTCATGTTTAAGGCGTTTTGCCGTTCGATCTGAATATTATAGGCGGTGATCACACGCTGTCTGACGGCTTCAGAGTTTTCGACGGGTTTATTGTCCTGTAACTCCTGTGCCTGTAAAGGTGGTACGTCAATATGCAGGTCAATCCGATCCAGTAATGGACCAGAAATCCGGTTCTGATAACGCTTGATGCTTTCAGGTGAACATTGACAGCGGCTGTCCTGATTAAATGCATAACCGCATGGACAAGGATTCATGGCTGCCACCAGTTGAAAATTGGCTGGAAAAGTAATTTGCCGGGAAGCACGTGAGATTACAATTTCTTTGGACTCAAGCGGCTGACGTAATACTTCTAAAACCTTGCGGTCAAACTCAGGCAGTTCGTCCAGAAATAAAACGCCCAAATGTGCCAGTGTGATCTCTCCAGGTTTAGGATGTGAGCCACCGCCGACCAGTGCAATGGCAGACGCAGTATGATGCGGTGCCCGAAATGGCCGCTGGCCAAAGGGATGATTGGCATTGGCAATTGAATAGATACTAGCAACTTCCAGATTTTCCTGAGTATTTAAGGGAGGTAAAATACTGGCGAGGCGCGATGCTAATAAGGTTTTACCTGTACCAGGTGGGCCGCGGAACAGCAGGGAATGGCCACCTGCAGCTGCAATTTCCAAGGCACGTCGTGGTCGCAATTGTCCTTTCACATCCGCAAGATCAAATTTATAAAAAGAGTGCTGATCTAATGGACTGGTCTTAAACGGGGGCAAGGTTTCTGCTTGAGCCAGATGTGCACAGACTTCCTGTAAATGATTGGCAGCAAATACCTGAAAATCCGGAAGCTGAGAGGCTTCCTGAGCATTCGGACTAGGCAAGATCAGTTGATGCTGTGCCTGCTGGCAGGCGATTGCAATACTCAGGATTCCTGTTACTGGCCGCAATTGACCATCTAGGGCCAGTTCACCAATAAATTCAAGGTCATCTGTGCAATTTTCTGGAAGCTGCCCTGAGGCCACTAAAATTCCTAGCGCAATCGGCAAGTCCAAACGTGAGCCATCTTTAGGTAGATCGGCAGGTGCCAGATTAATGGTCAGGCGTTTGGTCGGAAACTGAAAGCCGCTATTCAGAATAGCTGATCGAACCCGATCCTTACTTTCCCTGACTGCGGCTTCAGGAAGCCCCACAATGGTGAGGGAAGGCATGCCAGAACTGACATGAACTTCGACTTCAATTAAAGGTGCATGTAGGCCTAACAGGCCTCGCGTATAAATTTTGGCAAAAGACATATTGTTGTTCCAATATAGTGCATTATTTTTATTGTTCTCGTGTCTTTTGTGCACTGTAGTTGTGCTTATTTTTTAATCGAGATTTTTTCTTCTAGTTCTTCGACTTGTTTTAGTAACTCATTTAAACGCTGATTGGCATTATTTAGGGCAGTACGTTGACGTTCGAGCTCTTCTTTAGACACTAAATCCATTTTACTGACGGCTTCATTGAGCAGGGCACGCAGGTTGTGCTCCAGATCCTTTTTAGGTTGTTCAACTTGCTGCAAAATTGCTTGTAACAGGGTTTCAATCATAATTCGATCCATCGCCATATAAATGCGCGGACAGTGTAGCATTGCTGCAAGAGTGACTGACAGTATTTCAGATAAAATATAGGCTGCTTCGATTAGTAATATTGTAAAAATCCACATAAAAAATATCCAATTTGTGCAGATTCCAATACGTTATAAGTATAAAATGAAAGAGCAAGAAACATCATGCCGGGCTTTCTAATTTCCCCCGACCTTGGGAATCTTGGCATGAAATTTGAACATAAAACCTTACTGGTGAAATAAGCCGAAGGAAAACAAACATGAAGCTCGTAACTGCAATTGTAAAACCTTTCAAATTGGATGATGTGCGTGAAGCATTATCTGAAATTGGTGTTCAAGGCATCACTGTGACTGAAGTCAAAGGCTTTGGTCGTCAAAAAGGCCATACTGAACTTTATCGTGGTGCTGAATACGTTGTAGATTTCCTACCGAAAGTCAAAATTGAAATCGCAATCAGCGACGAAATGGTTGATTCGGTAATTGAATCAATTACCCGTGTTGCAAGCACTGGCAAAATCGGTGACGGAAAAATTTTCGTAACTAACTTAGAACAAGTCATCCGTATTCGTACCGGTGAAACAGGTGCAGACGCTGTTTAATTTGGCACGAAGTTTGCTGAGTACCTAATAACTCACAAAAAACATGGTTGGGGGATACGAATGAAAAAAATGCTAATGGCGTTCGGCTTGTCCAGCGCTCTTTTAGGTGGTTCTGTTGCGTGGGCTGAAGAGGCCGTAACAGCACCAACACCTACTGAAGAAGTCGCACTCGTTGCAGAGACTGGTGATACTTCACTTACAACAACAGACACAACTACAGCAGAGATTGCTGAAGTGGCGCCAGCTGAACCAGCAGTGCCTGCAGAAGAAGAAGCTACTCTCGATACTGGCGATACAGCCTGGATTCTCACTTCAACAGCCCTTGTATTACTGATGACCATTCCAGGTTTAGCCCTGTTCTATGGCGGTATGGTCCGTAAGAAAAACGTATTGGGAACCATGGCACACAGCTTTGTTGCTGCAGCCGTAGTCAGTATTGCCTGGGTCGTGATTGGCTATACCTTGGCCTTTGGTGAAGGAAATGCCTTTATCGGCAGTCTGGACAAGCTCATGCTGGCTGGAATAACTACCGATGCGCTATCCGGCACAATTCCTGAAATCCTGTTCGTGATCTTCCAAATGACGTTTGCCATTATTACGGTTGCCATCATCAGCGGTTCGATTGCTGAGCGTATGAAGTTTGGTGCTTTTGTGGCATTCATTGCACTCTGGGTGATTCTGGTGTATGCACCAATTACTCACTGGGTCTGGGGCGGCGGCTGGTTAGGCAACGACGGTGCGCTTGACTTTGCTGGTGGTACAGTCGTTCACATCAACTCAGGTGTAGCGGGTCTGGTTGCAGCCTACATGCTTGGTAAACGTATGGGTCTTGGCCGTGAATCAATGGCGCCACATAACCTGACTTTAACTGTAGTCGGTGCAAGCTTACTTTGGGTAGGCTGGTTCGGCTTCAACGGTGGTTCAGCATTGGGTGCAAATGGTTCTGCAGGTTATGCGCTGATCGTAACTCAAGTTGCAGCAGCGGCAGCAGCGATCTCTTGGTTAATTACTGAAAAAGTAGTACGTGGTAAGGCATCTGTATTAGGTGGGGCTTCTGGTGCGGTAGCAGGTCTGGTGGTAATTACTCCAGCAGCTGGTTTTGTCACTGTCGGTGGTGCCCTGGCAATGGGTCTGATCGGTGGTGTGGTATGTTTCTGGGGTATTACTGCTCTGAAACGTACACTGAAAGCTGATGATTCTCTGGATGCCTTTGGCCTACACGGTGTGGGTGGTATCGTTGGTGCGATTCTGACAGCATTCTTCGCAAGCGAATTCATCATGGGTGATGCTGCTCCAGCAAATGTAATGAGCCAACTTTGGGTTCAAGTTGAAGGTGTACTTGCAACCATCGCTTACTCTGCAGTATTAACTTTCGTGATTCTTAAAGTGATTGATCTGATCATCGGTATCCGTGTTTCTTCTGATGATGAACGCATGGGTCTGGACTTAAGTCAACATGGCGAACGTGTAGAATAATCTGCTAAAACAATAATCAATATATTGTGTAAAACAGCCCATCTGGGCTGTTTTTTTTCTATATGTTGCGTAAAACTCTACAAAGTTTGGAATTTTTGCTACACTCGGAAATCATCAGGATTTGTTCAATTAAACCGCTATGCATTGCCCATTTTGCAATACACCAGACAGTAAAGTGATCGATTCACGCCTGGCCGCTGAAGGTTGCCAGATTCGCCGCCGTCGTGAATGCGTCAGTTGTAATGAACGCTTTACCACCTTTGAAAGTTATGAAGTGGTGATGCCGCGTGTCATCAAATCTGATGGCAAGAATGAACCCTTTGATGAAGCCAAATTACGCCGTTCCCTGATGCATGCCTTGCAGAAACGTCCTGTGACGCAAGAACAGATTGAAACGGTACTCAGTGATATTCAATTACAGATTCGCCGTCTGGGTGAGCGTGATGTGAAATCACGCACTATTGGTGAAATTGTCATGCAATCTCTATTTGCACTTGATCATGTGGCTTATGTCCGTTTTGCTTCGGTCTATCAGGATTTTCAGGATGTCGAGGCTTTTCGTCGTCAAATTGAACAGATGCAGCAACGTGGCGAATTTCAAGAATAAACATGTCTGAACTCAATCAAGATCAAGTCTGGATGCGCCGTGCCATCGAACTGGCACGTCAGGGACAGTATTCCACTAAACCGAATCCAAACGTTGGCTGTGTCATTGTCAAAGATGGCGTAGTAGTGGGCGAAGGTTTTCATCCCAAAGCGGGTCAGCCACATGCTGAAGTCTTTGCAATGCGTGAGGCCGGTGAGCAGGCCTATGGTGCAACCGCTTATGTAACTTTGGAACCCTGTGCGCATTATGGCCGTACACCTCCATGTGCCAAAGGTCTGGTTGAAGCTGGCGTAGCTAAAGTTGTCGTGGCTTGTCCTGATCCAAATCCACTGGTCGCTGGAAAAGGCGTGCAGATCCTGAAAGATGCTGGCATAAAGGTTGAAGTCAGTGTTTGTGAGGATGAAGCGCATCCGCTGAATGATGGCTTTCTGAAAGCCATGGCGACTGGGATGCCTTATGTGCGTTTGAAAATTGCATCGAGTCTGGATGGCCGTACGGCTATGGCATCCGGTGAATCGAAATGGATTACCGGTCCTGAAGCCCGTCAGGATGTCCAGCACTGGCGTGCCATTTCTGGCGCAGTGATTACCGGGATTGAAACTGTATTGGCTGATGACTGTCAGCTCAATGTCCGTAGTCTGAAGGGTGTTGATGATATTAACAGCATCGTTCAGCCAAAGCGGGTTATTCTGGATCGCCAAGGCCGTTTGCTACTCACTGCCAAAATTCTGGAACAGCCGGAAACGGTAATGGTCATAGGGCCATATCGTCCGGAACTGGCTGACCTGGGTGTGACCCAACTTGAGATTCAGTCTTTACAAGAATTATTACAGCAACTGGTTCAGCAGCATCAGATATATGATGTGCTGGTGGAAGCAGGTGCGACTTTATCTACTGCATTTTTACAGGCAGGGCTGGTGGATGAACTCATCAGTTATGTTGCACCGACTTTATTGGGGCAAACTGCGCGTAGTATGTTCAATGCAGAATTCAGCCGAATGGCAGAACAACTTCGATTCAAGTTGCAGGACGTGACCCGTTTGGGTGATGACGTGCGCTTCAGGTTAATTCCCTCTCAAGAGACACTATGAATTCAGAGTCTACGGTTTACCACAAACGTCGCCATGCGGCACGTACCACAGATGAATATCTTTTCCATCAGTTGGTTCCTTATTTGGGGAACAAACGCCGTTTACTACATTTAATTCTGGAAGCACTTGAGAGCACGGGAACCTTAAAACGCGAAGATGGCCGTGCGCCGATTTTTGCCGATTTCTTTGCCGGTTCTGGTGTGGTATCACGTTTGGCACGTCAAAATGGCTATCGTGTCATTGCCAATGACTGGGAACCCTATAGTCATGCACTCAATCATGCAGTTTTAGCTTGTACTGAAGCACCTGCCTTTAAAGAGCTCGGTGGCTATCAGAAAGCGATTGATTATCTGAACCGTTTGCCTGAAGTTAAAGGCTGGGTGACACATAACCTGTGTCCGCGTAATGATGAGATTTATGATCCGACCCGAGACCGTTTGTTCTTCAAACGCCGTAACGGCATGCGTATCGATGCCATCCGTCAGCAGATTGCCACCTGGCAGGCTCAAGGTGCGATTGATGACGTGGAAATGAGTGCTTTGCTGGCACCGCTGCTCTATTCAGCCAGTTTTGTCAGCAATACCTCAGGTGTATTTAAAAGTTTCCATCATGGTTGGGGCGGTAAAACCCAGACTGCACTAGAACGCATTGAATCACTACTTTGGTTAACGCCAAGCCGTTTCTGTGAAGATGCTAAGCATCAAGGACCTGCCGCAGAAATGTGGTGTGTGGATGCCCAACACTTAGCCAATCAGATGAGTGGTTTTGAAGTCGATGTGGCTTATCTGGATCCACCGTATAACCAGCATGCCTATAGTAGTAACTATCATGTACTCAATGCTTTAACGCTGTGGGATCAGGTGGATTTACCGACTCCAGACACTAAAGGCTTCAAGAGCGGGATTGACCGTGCATGGCGTAAAGAACGTCCAAGTCAGTACAACTCATCCAAGCATGCCAAAGAAGCCTATGAAACTTTGTTGGCGACCATTAATGCGCGTTTTATCCTGACCAGTTATTCAACCGATGGTAATATCAGTGCCACAGATTTGCTGCAGGCCAACCTGAAACGTGGCCGTGTAACCTTGCTCACTCAGGATGTGCCACGTTATCGTGTCAGTAAGCAGCGCCAGTCTGAACGTGCACGCGTATTGGAATTTATTGTAATTACCGACACGCATGCCAAGTCAGGTCCACCAATTCGTCAGTTACTGAGCCAGTTGCATCATTATGCTGAGCTGGGCGGTGTGGATACGACCGGCGTGAGCACCCAATTGGCCTTGTGGTAAGCGCAGAGAAAAAGGAAATAAAGATGTTTACAGGTATTATTGAAAGTCTGGGCAAGGTCGAGAGCTTGCAAAGCGTTGGCGGTGATGTACGCTTACGCATCCAGACGGATCTGGATATGTCCGATGTACATCTGGGTGACTCGATTGCCACCAATGGCATCTGTCTGACCGTAATTGACTGGGGTGAGAACTGGTATGCTGCAGACGTATCACGTGAAAGCCTGGACCGGACTACACTGGCTAACTGGAAAGTCGGCCAACCTGTAAATGTCGAAAAGGCAATGCTGCCCACTACACGCTTTGGCGGACATATTGTCTCTGGTCATGTCGATGCGGTTGGTGAAATTACAGTAGTACGTTCCGATGCCCGTTCCATTTATTTTGAAGTGACTGCACCAAAAGAAATTGCCAAATATTTGGCAGAGAAGGGCTCTATAACAGTAGATGGTATCAGCCTGACCATTAACCACTTGCGTGGTAACATCCTTAGTCTGAATCTGATTCCACATACAGCCGAACGTACCAATATTAGTACCTGGAAGTTAGGCACTAAAGTCAATCTGGAAGTGGATGTACTGGCGCGTTATATCGAGCGTTTATTGCTTGGTGACAAGGCCGCAGAAACTACAGAACAGTCTAAAATCAGCATGGAATTCTTAGCCGAAAATGGCTTTTTGAAATAAATCCGCTGAGCAATTACCAGACAGTCTAATTGAAAAATTAGACTGTTTTTTTATTTTTCGGGATAATACGTAGCTCAACTCGCGATTTTAGCCCCAGTGGACAGGTCGAATGCTCGATTTTTTACTTCATCTTGAACAGTCTTTACCTCTATTGCTGGAGCAGTATGGGGTGTGGATCTATGCAATTTTGTTCCTGGTGATTTTTGCGGAAACAGGTTCGCCATTTTTTTTCTTTTTGCCCGGTGACAGTCTGTTGATTGCCGTCGGTGCGCTGTGTTCCAGCTCCGATCTGATTACCTTACACTCCATGGGTTTATTGCTGCTGATTGCTTCGATTCTGGGTTATACCGTGAATTATTATTCAGGCAGGGTGCTCGGATTAAAATATTTCAATGAGCATTCACGGTTTTTCAAACCCGAATATATGGTCAAAACCAATCATTATTTTATGAAACATGGCGGCAAGACGATCTTAATTGCGCGTTTTATTCCCTTTGTACGTTCCTTCGGTCCTTTTGCGGCAGGTTCTGGCCATATGAGCTTTGCAACTTTCAGTTTTTATAATGTGACTGGGGGAATTCTCTGGATTAGCATTCTGCTAGGGGCTGGCTATCTGCTTGGCAATACCGCATTTTTACTGGCTGACTTGTTTTAATTTTAAAGCAGATTTTATAGTTTGATGGAATAAACTAACCAAGACAGGGGATGGATTAGGCTGAAAAATAAAAAGAATCTTTTCAGCCAACTGACGATCAACTTTACTCAGCCAGATCAGAATTTTTCAGAATATAGTCAATTTCTTCTTTGGCTGCAGCGCGTAATTTCTCACGCAGTGCATTGACGGTTTGTTCAATCACAGTTTCTGCTTCGAGTTCCAGACGTAACCGTAAGCTTTCCAGCTCAGATAAAATCTGGGTATCGTCGATATTTAGGCGACCTTTGGCAAAGTCGAGCACCTGATCCGGATTTTTCTGATAACGTGCGGCATAATCCTGAACCTCAGTATCTAGCATATGACGCATTTCAGCCAGCTTCCGGGTCTGCTCGGCAAATTTTCGCTCTTCATCACGGCGTAGCTGTTCGGCATAGGCTTGCTCTTCAGCACGTTTTTCGGCTAAGGCTTTTTCGAGTGCCCGTTGTCTGCGAATACGTGCTTCTTCAATCAGTTCGGCCTTGCGCTGTGCATACGCTGCTTCAATTTTACGCTCAGACTCTTTCTGTAACTGTTGGTCGCGAACGAGCCATTCTTCTACAGCGGTTTCAGGCTTAAGTACTTCACAGATGCGCGAGAGGTCATCGATAAAGGTCTGACGTACAGCCTCAGGCGTGTTTAACCAGCGCTGTTTAAAATCTGGACCTACATTTAATGCCACTTGCATCTCCTTGTTCACGTGATTACTTAGAGCTTAAAGGTATTTGGCTGAATGCCAAAGCCACGATATTGTTTATATTTTTCACGTCCCAGCTGTTTGGCTGGTTCATTGTTTTCAATAATCTCAATAATGTGACTAAATTTCGCATCAGGTTCAAGTGCTTCCGGATTAAAATTAAAAATAATCCAGCCAGGCTGCTCTGGTAATTGAGCCGATATACAAACGGTCGCATCTGGCTGATCGATTCCATGCGGAATAAAGCTGGCAGGATCAAAGTTCCATAGCTTTTCATCCAGTTCCTGCTGTAAGGCAGGATCGGCACACAGCAGCCAGATACGCTCTGGCTGACGCAAAATTTTACGGCATAAACGACAAGTGCTGTCCACTTGTCGTTCAGGGCTTTTTTCAAATAAATAAAAGCTGACCTTAGCCATGCTTTTGAACGCGATTAGCCAGGAATTGCATTAATAGAGGTACTGGACGGCCAGTTGCGCCTTTATTTGGACCTGAATTCCATGCAGTACCTGCAATATCCAAGTGAGCCCAGCGATATTCACGCGTAAAACGTTGCAGGAAGCATGCAGCTGTTACAGAACCGGCTTTAGGGCCACCAATATTGGCAATATCAGCAAATGGTGAATCCAGTTGTTCCTGATAGTCGTCCAGTACTGGCATGCGCCATACACGGTCAAATGCATTTTGGCCGGCGGTTTCAAGCTCTGCAGCCAGCTCATTGTCTGGCGTAAACATACCGGTCAAGACTGAACCTAAGGCCACTACACAAGCACCGGTTAGAGTTGCAATATCAATCACCAGGGCAGGGTTGAAGCGTTTCACATAAGTTAGCGCATCACAGAGTACCAGACGGCCTTCAGCATCAGTATTTAAAATTTCAACAGTTTGACCACTCATGGTGGTTACGATGTCACCTGGACGGGTGGCTTTGCCCGATGGCATATTTTCCGCTGCAGCAATCGCACCTACCACATGAATTGGTAAACGAGATTCGCATAGTGCACGAAGCGTGCCCAGAACTGAAGCTGCACCGCACATATCGTATTTCATTTCATCCATGCCAGCGCCTGGTTTTAATGAAATACCGCCGGTATCAAAAGTAATGCCTTTACCCAGTAATACAACTGGTGCTTCTTCACGATGAGCCAGATATTCAATTGTAATAATACGGCCTGGACGGTCTGAACCTTTGCTAACTGCAAGGAAGGCACCCATACCAAGGTCAGCCATTTGCTGTTCATTAAGTACAGTTACTTTAAGCAGGTCCGGATATTGAGCCGCCAGCGCTTGCGCCTGTTCTGCCAGATATTCTGGGAAACAAATATTGCCAGGACGATTACCCAGATCACGCGCCAGATTCTGACCAGTCTGAACGGCCTGAATCAATTGCAACTGTTCAGCTGTTAGCGGAGTTTCGGCAGCGATGAAATCAATCTGCTGCAGAATAAATTCGTTCTTTTTTGACTTGTATTCGTCATAGCCGTAGCTGGCTTGAGTTAAAGCCAATGCAAACAGATAGTGCAATTCTTGTGGAAGTTGTGTCAGATCAACAGAAATCTGTTTGAATTTTTTTTGAGAGCCTTTAATAATGGCTTGGGCAATTTTCGCCAGTTTTCCCGCTTGTAATTCGGCAGTCTTGCCGAGGCCGATCAGGGCCGCATGCTGAGACTGGCTGACCTGTCCAATCAGGCTTAAACTTTCTGCCAGACCAGCCTTGAATTGAGATGCTTCAATTAATGTATCTAGGCTGTTGATTTGGTATGTTGATGCAGTGCTCTGAATCTGTTCTGAGTCGACTAAAATCAACAAAGATTGACTTGATCCATTCTCTGGGAATGACGTATTAATTGTAAGGTTCATATCTTGTTTTCACGCCTGTTTAGATTTGCAAATCATTCAAGCATTGAAACATTTATCCGAATAGATTTTCAATGGGCAGAGCCACCTAGGTTTTATATTTTTGCTATTCGGGTAAACTAGCACTCGTTTTATGGAGCTCATTTTGGAAGAACTAATTTGATTATTCGGCGTTATCTGGTCAAGCAAGTGGTATCGACCTCCTTGGTGGTGATTGCCTTACTGACCCTTATCATGATGGGCGGTCGTTTGATCAAGTATTTTGGTGTGGCCGCACAGGGGCGTCTGGATGCGGGAATCCTGTTCAGCATCATTGGTTATCGTTTGCCTGAATTCCTGACCTTGATTCTTCCACTTGGGTTCTTTATTGGCTTAATGCTGGTCTTTGGTCGTCTCTATGTTGATCATGAGATGGCGGTCTTAAATGGTAGTGGAATTAGCCGGCATCAGCTGGCACGTCTTTTGATTCCGATGACTTTGGTCTATCTCCTTGCACAAGGCTTTCTCATGTTGTGGGCTTCACCGTGGGGGATTCGACAGTTCGAAGCCTTGACCAGTGAGCAGGCAGTACGAACCGGCTTTGATCTGGTTCGGCCCAAAGAATTTATCTCTTCCGGACCTTATACCATTTATGCCGGAGATCTATCCGAAGATCGCAAAAACCTGAAAGATATCTTCTTCTATCAGCGTGCGGAAAAAGAAGGCAAGCCAGATGTGATGATTCTGGCGCAGGAAGCGACCCGAATTGAAATGCCGAATGATGCGGCCAATGTGGTCGATCTCGTCAATGGCCGCCGCTATGAAATTTATCCAGGCACGCCGCAATATACCCAGGCTGAATTTGAAAGCTATCGTTTACGGATCGAAAGTGATAAAGAAGCAGAACTGGCCAGTGATGAAGTCGAGGCCTTGCCGACCGGACAGCTTTGGAAAAACCGTCAGGATCCGGTGGTAGCCAGTGAGCTTGGCTGGCGTGTCTTTGTACCATTTGCCATTGTAATTGCCCTGATTTTGTCTGTAGCCCTGTCTGAAGTGAGCCCACGTCAAGGTCGCTATCTCAAATTATTCCCGGCACTGATGATCTTTGCCAGCCTGATTGTCGCCCTGATGGCGATCAAAACCCGGGTCAGCAAGGCGGAAATGGGCATTTGGGCTTATCCATTGGTCCTGATCATATATGCCATAGCCGGTGCATTGTTCTCACGTAAACAGAATTTGGCGCCAAAAATTAAAAAACGGATTCAGCGAGTGAGGTCTTAACAATGTTAGCACGTCGTATAGTTGCCAAACATGTGACCGGAACCACCGCGCTGGCGATGCTTGGGGCAACCGCTGTTCTTTCAGGTCTGCAGGTCTTATTTACGTATTTAGGTGAATTGGGTTCCCTGAAAGAAGGCTATGGTGCCTGGGATGCCTTGAAATATGTACTCTGGGGGGCACCGAATTATCTTTATGAAATCCTGCCAATTTCGGCACTGATTGGCGCGGTACTCGGTTTAGGTACATTGGCTTCCAATAGTGAACTGATCATAATGCGTTCAGTCGGAGTCAGTCTGTGGCGGATTGTCGGCTGGGTGATCCGTTCAGCATTGCTATTGGTCGTATTATCGTTTGCCCTGAGCGAGTGGGTGATTCCATATACCAATGAACAGGCCAAAGCAGTCAAAAGCTATAACAAGCCAGTCAAAATTGGTGAAGTGAAAGGTTACTGGACGCGTGAGGGTAATCGCTTTATCTATATTGATTATGCCAACGCCAAGGGCCAGCTGAAAAATGTACAGATGCTGGACTTTGATGACAATTACCGACTGCGGGGTACTCTGGATGCCAAGCAGGGTGAATTCGTCAAAGATGGGGCTTGGAAACTAGATAGCACAGAACAGTTTGATATTTTACAAAACGGCAATGCGACACTGGTACAGCATGATGAGCAACCACTGGCTTTGGCTTTGCAGCCGAAATATGTGCATATGGTCACGATTGATCCGGAAGATTTATCACCAAGTCAGTTAGTGAGCTTTATGAGCTATATGCATGAATATAGTCAGGTACCTAAAACCTATCAGCTGGCCTTCTGGCAGAAAGTCGGTTCGCCATTTGCCCTGATTGCGCTGGTAGTGATTGCCTGTTCATTTATCTTTGGGCCATTGCGTCAGCAATCGATGGGCTTCCGTTTGGTGATTGCGTTATTCGCAGGGTTAGGCTTCTTCTACCTGCAGGATTTTCTCGGCTATGCCAGTCTGGTCTATGCGCCGTCACCGGCATGGTTCGTATTTATTCCTATTTTACTGATGTTTGCTATTGGCGGCTACTTGCTCCATCGGGCCCGCTAAGCCACAGGAAAATAGAAGAAATCAATCGCAACAAGAGGCTTAAACCATCGACTGGTCATGGCCTCTTTTTGCAAAATTCGGTAAACTAGAGCGATTAATTCGTAGACGAAAAGAGTATTTCATTATGACGGATGCAACTGCTGGCAAAATCCCTCACGTTTTGGTGATTATGGATGGTGTGGGTCATCGCGAAGCGGTCGAAGACAATGCGTTTTTAGCGGCTAAACGACCAAATTTAACTGCTATGCAGGAAAAGCATCCGCATGGTTTGATCTCAGGTTCAGGTGAAGATGTCGGCCTGCCTGATGGTCAAATGGGGAACTCTGAAGTTGGTCATATGAACCTCGGTGCTGGCCGTGTGCTGTATCAGGACTTCACGCGTATTACTAAAGATATCCGTACTGGTGCTTTCTTCGAGCATGAAGTGCTGGTAGATGCGGTTGAGAAAGCCAAAGCAGCAAATGGCGCAGTCCACATTATGGGCCTTCTTTCTGAAGGCGGTGTGCACTCACACGAAGATCATATCGTGGCGATGGCTGAACTGGCTTTAAAACGCGGTGCTCAGGTTTATCTGCATGCGTTTCTCGATGGCCGTGATACACCACCAAAAAGTGCGCAACCCTCTTTAGAAAAACTGGATGCATTATTTGCTCAATATCCGGGCCAGGGTCGTATTGTCAGCATGATCGGTCGTTATTTTGCCATGGATCGTGACAACCGTTGGGATCGTGTAGAGCAAGCATATCGTCTGCTGACTGAAGGTGAAGCAATGCGTACTGCAGCTACTGCAGTTGAAGGTCTGGAACAGGCTTATGCTGCAGAGGAATCAGACGAATTCGTAAAAGCGACTCGCATTGGCGACACTGTGAAGATTCAGGATGGCGACAGCGTCGTATTCATGAACTTCCGTGCTGACCGTGCCCGTGAATTGACTCGTGCCTTTGTTGAAAAAGATTTTGCCGGTTTTGAACGTAAGGTTGTACCGAATCTGGCGAAATTCGTAATGTTGACCCGTTATCAGGCGACCATTGATGCACCAGTAGCCTATATGCCAGAAGCGCTGGTAAATTCTTTAGGTGAGTATCTGTCGAACCTGGGTAAAACTCAGCTACGTATTGCAGAAACCGAGAAATATGCGCATGTAACGTTCTTCTTTAGCGGTGGCCGTGAAGATGAATATCCAGGTGAAAAACGTATCCTGATCCCATCTCCAAATGTTGCGACTTATGACCTGAAACCGGAAATGAGTGCCTATGAAGTAACAGATGAACTGGTGGCAGCGATCAATTCAGGCGAGTTTGACCTACTGGTTGTGAACTATGCCAATGGTGATATGGTCGGCCATACTGGTGTATTTGATGCAGCAGTGAAAGCCGTTGAAGCCGTGGATACTTGCTTAGGCCGAGTTTATGAAGCTGTGATGGCGAAAAAAGGTCATATGATTATTACTGCAGACCATGGTAATGTGGAGCAGATGCAGGATTATCAGAGCGGTCAAGTGCATACCCAGCATACCACTGAACTGGTTCCATTTATCTATGTGGGTCCAAGCTCTGCAACAATCGCAGAAGGTGGCGTACTGGCTGATGTTGCACCAACCCTGCTGAACTTGATGCAAATTCCGGTACCAGCTGAAATGCAGGGTCGCAATCTTATTGAGCTGCATGCTTAATCTTTTATAAAACAGGTATAAGAATGATAAAAACACATGGCAAGTCTGTAGTCTTATCCTGCTTACTGATGTGTTTGAGTCATTCCGCCTGGAGTGCTGTTTCGACCGAGATGGCACTCGATGAACTGGAAATGGATGAACAGGTCTATAATGAAATTCCTGTTACATCCATCCAGGAATTTGTTCAGATTTATGGCATCGTCAAAGATAATTATATTCAAGACAAAAATGACGATGTGCTTTTCCAGCAAGCCATTCAAGGTTTGGTGAGCGGCCTGGACCGCTATTCCCGCTATTTATCTCCTGAAGACTATAAACAGCTGCGTGAATATACTGAAGGTGATCTGGCCAGTATTGATTTTGATCTGCATTTTAATCCACAGCTAAAACAATGGATGGTACAAGGCCTAAGTCCGGATGCTGACTCTGCCAAACAAGGCCTTCGCAATGGTGTCACAGTTTATAAGATTGATGATCAGGTCTTGAGTGCGCTGAAACGTGAGCAGGTGCGAGATTTATTGACTGGTGCCATTGGCTCTACTTTAACGCTTCAGCTTTCTGCGCAAAGTGTACCGATTACACTGGTCCGCAATACCAAAGTGGATACCGAGATTAAATCGACTTTACACAGTAATCAGGTTCTGGTGCTGCAGGTCAAAGTTTTCCAGCAAGATACTGCTAATGAAATCAAGCGAATTATTGAAAGTTATTCAACCAATCGCCTGAAAGCAGTGCTGTTTGACTTACGTAATAATCCGGGTGGTTTATTGTCTGCGGCTGTTGAATCAGCAGATTTGTTCCTGAATCAGGGCATTATTGTCTCGACCAAGAGCCGTTCTGAAGGTAATCAGCAATTTCAGGCACTTCCAGGAATTGAATTTCAAAATCTGAAAGTCGGGATTCTAATCAATAACCGTTCGGCTTCCGCTGCAGAAGTATTTACTGCTGCTCTGAAAGAACATAATCGTGCCTGGGTGGTAGGGGAAAAGAGCTATGGCAAAGGGGTAGTGCAGAAACTGTTTCCTTTGAGCAATGGCTCTGCTTTGCAGATGACTGTATCGCAATACTTTAGCCCGAGCGGCAATATGATTGAAGGACAGGGGATTCAGCCACATTTCACCTATCCTCTCGGTCAGGATGCGCGTGAGGAGAGCTATCTGGATCACGTCACAGACTTGCTGCTCCTGCAGAAATAATTATTCCTCTTCTTCGGTATCCAGTCCGAATTTTTTCAGACGATAACGTAAAGAGCGAAACGACATACCGAGTTTTTTGGCGGCCAATGTACGATTCCAATGCGTCAGATTCAAAGCATTCAGCAGAATTTCTTTTTCAATCTTTTCTAAATACAGTTCCAGACCTTCCTCGGGGAGTTTCTTGGGAATAATGATCTGATCCGTAGATGAGGTCGGCTCTGCCAGATTTGCCGTTTCTGATAAGATAGGTGCCAGATGACGCAGTGGAGCAGTTTGCAGATGCTGAAGATCAATCTTGTCTTCATCACTCAAAGTAATAGCTCGTTCAATAATGTTACGCAGTTCGCGTACATTGCCCGGATAGTATTGCTCCAGTAAAAATTCCTTGCTCCGTTCCGTCAGTTTTTTCGCAGGAATCTCCCATTCCTGACAGATCTTTTGAACAAAATGCTCAGCGAGGAGCAGAATATCTTGGCCGCGCTCACGCAGTGGTGGTAAGACCAGATCCATCACGTGAATACGGAAGAACAAATCCTGACGGAATTTGCCTTGTTGTACCAGCGCATCGAGATCCTGGTGGCTGGCACTAATGACACGGAAATCGACATCAATTTCAGTGTCAGAACCGACTGGACGAATGCGTTTTTCCTGGACGGCACGTAACAGTTTAACCTGCATAGATAGCGGTAATTCGGCGATTTCATCTAAGAACAAACTACCTCCATGGGCAGACTGAATTAGTCCTTGTTTGTCCTGAGTCGCGCCAGTAAAGCTGCCTTTCTTGTGGCCAAACAGTTCACTTTCCATTAATTCAGTCGGGATTGCACCGCAGTTAATCGCGATAAAAGGTCCTTCATTGCGGTTACTAAGACGATGGACCAGATTGGCCACCACTTCTTTCCCGGTCCCTGATTCACCAGTAATAAATACCGGAGCTTGAGAACGGGCAATTTTTTTCAAGGTGACCCGCAATTGCTGAATAGGCAGAGATTGTCCAATCAGCAATTTATGTTCTAATGAATCATTGGAATTATTCTGATAATAGTCTACTGGTTTATTCAGTGCTTTTTGCAGCAGTTGTTCCAGATGCTTTTGATTGATCGGTTTGCTAACAAAGTCAAATGCACCTGCCTTGAGTGCAGCAATAGCAATATCCATATTGCCATAAGCCGTTAGAACAGCTACCGGAAGGTGAGGGGAATGCTGGTTAATCCAGTCCAGTAATTGCAGACCATTGCCATCAGGAAGATTTAGATCTGTCAGACAGGCATCATATTGATGATCTGCCAGACATTTTTTCGCATCTTCCAGACGATGGGCAATATGCGTACGGATTCCCATGCGCATCAATGACATTTGCATGAGGGTACATAGATCTTCCTCATCATCCACCAATAAAACCAGTGGTTGTTGTTCCACAATATTTCCCCTTATTCCTTTTATGCTGTCACACGTTGACAGCTAATCCGAAAGCATGCGCCCTGTTCTTGTGAAATGTAGTTGAGTTGTGCCTGATTGGCTTCACAAAAACTGTGTGATAAATATAGTCCGAGTCCCGTTCCATGGATAGACGTGCTGAAAAAAGGTTTAAATAATAATTCCTGATCATGGGTGGCAACACCAGAGCCAAAATCCCGGACATCTATCCATACCTTATGTTCATATGGGTGAATATTCAATTGAATATGGGACGAATCCGGTGAATTATGCCGGATGGCATTACGAATCAGGTTAATTAGAATCTGACGTAACTGGGCTTCATCGAACTGAATTGCCAGTGGTACATCAATATTAAATTGAATCTGGTCCGCCACATCTGCTAAATCCTCCTGAATAAACAGTAGGATAAATTCATTCAGCTGAATTACGACCGGATGGGTTTCCTTGTTTTTCACCATATTCAGGGTGTCCTGAATAATCCGGTCAATCCGGGTGGCCTGTCGGCTAATCATCTGATGCAGGACCTGTTGCTGTTCAGGTTCAGAATCGAGATAAAGATCATTGGCCTGTACAATGGCAGCCAGAGGATTGCGAATTTCATGGGCAATACTGGCGGAAAGCTGGCCTAGAGCAGCAAGCTTTAACTGTTGCACCTGCTGATTAAGTTTGCGGGCATCTTGCAGCACGAGGAGAGTCAGAGTCTGGTGCGGCACAATCAGCTTTTGTACCTGCACGTGAATATTATAACGACTCTGCTGGGATTCAAATTGAAACCGCTCGCCATTTTCCAGATTTTCAAAACGGATCAGTTCAAACAGGTCATTTTGAGATTGGTATAACGAAAATCTTTCATGGGCATACATTGGCTCAATGCCGAGCAGATGACAGGCAGCCGGATTACTGAGCACCACATGGTAATTCTCATCTAAAACCAGATAGCCGGTTTCAATCTGTTCCAGAATATAGCGGTTAATATTCTGTAAGCGATATAGTTCCAGCGATTGAGAAAAATTCAGGTTTTCCAGAATCTGAAAGCGCCGTACCGCAATTTGTCCTGAGCCATAGACGACAAAAAACAAAAAGGCCAGCAGGGCACTATTCCCGATATTGGTAAGCGAGGAAAAGGCAAAAATACTGCCGATAAAATGCTGGTAGATGATACTAATCACCGCAATCAGGGTGATGATCAGGGCCTTCTTGGCATCGAGCAATAATGAGGCTGAAAAAATGGTAATAACAAAAATCAGTCCGAGATGCACGTTTGGACCCTGACTGGCCAAGGTCAATAAACTGAGAAAAAAGACATCGCTGGCAAAAATCAGAATGAACTGCGGCTGAATCAGGCGCTTTACCCATCTCAGCGTAAACAGCTGCACAGTATTGACGGCGACGCTAATCATTAAGGCATAGTGATAGAGTTTAGGATACTGATAATCTGTAGTCATATCAGGATAAGTCAGCAGAAAAATCAGCAACAGACCCGTGCTGATAATCAGGCGGTAGGCGCTATACCATAGGCCCAGATGATATTGATTCAGTTCAGAATAACTGGATGTTTGCGCCATAGGAACCGCATTAAGCAGAGGGTTAAATTAAGGTTTAATCAGGCCATAGCGCATTGCAAGATGGGTTAGTTTAACATCACTATCGATATTCAGTTTTTCGAAGATCCGGTAACGGTAAGTATTAACTGTTTTAACACTTACAAACAGCTTGTCGGCAATTTCCTGCGCGCTGATACAGTTCACTACCATCATGGCTACCTGCATTTCACGTTCAGACAGTGCGTCAAAAGGAGATTGCTGGGTATCGGACAGGTAAGAACTCGCCAGCTGTTCAGCAATGTCGGCACTGAAATATTTACCGCCCTGCATGACTTTATTGATGGCACGGACCATCTCTGATACAGGTGCACCTTTGGTGATATAACCTTTGGCACCTGCTTTCAATAATAGTGAAGGATAAGGTTCTTCAGCCAGGCCACTGACCGCAAGAACTTTGGTTTCAGGAGCAGTCTGTAGCAAACGGCGTGTGGTTTCTACACCACCGATACCTGGCATGTTGACATCTAACAGAACCACATTGGGATGATGCTGACGGACGAGGGTAATTGCTTCTTCACCAGATTCAGCCTGTCCAATCACCTGAACATCCGCATGGTCTTCCAGCATTCTGCAAATTCCAGTACGAACTAATTCATGGTCGTCGACAACTAAAACTGTGATCACCTAGACTCTCCCTCATTAAAAAATCATTTTTTTGTTACATAAAGCAAAATAAGCTTGCAATGAAACTACAAAATTAGCAATCCTATTCGCAGATTAAATCTGAAACTTATCACATAGTGTCAAGAACAAAAAATGTTCGGCATTGTGTTTAAATGTAAGGCATATTAGAGGTAATACGCAAATCAATCTTACCTCTGTTAGTTGAGTGAAGGAATAGTGAAGAAAATAAACAAGTCTTTAAGGCATCTACTCGGCCTGTCCGTGTTAATCAGCATGAGCACGACAAGTTTTGCTGAAATCATTATGAATTCTGGCACAACAGAGGGCGGATCCAGCATCAGCTGGTCTTCTGATGAAGTCAATCAGCTCATGAATGATAATTTGAGCGTATCTGCTGCAGAACCTTCACCACCAGGTTCAGCAACTGTTACGACGACGATTCGTCAGGGCAGTGCACCAGCGCCAGTACCGACAAAACCTGTACAGATTATTGATAATAGTCATTTTAGTAATCAACCTGCTGTAAGTGCGCGTGCAGCTCTGGTGATGGATTCACAGACAGGTGAAGTGTTATTCAGTAAAAATACCAATAATGCTTACCCGATTGCGTCGATTACCAAATTGATGACTGCAGTAGTGATTTCAGATGCGCGTTTGAATATGTCTGAAAAAATTACTCTGCAACAGGCTGATTTTTCCTGTGCAGGCTGTAAGAGCTCAAGTTCTACTTTAAGAGCCGGGGACAGCATGAATCGTGCTGAAGCCTTATTATTTGCTTTGATGAAGTCTGAGAACCCGGCTGCAGCCGCATTGGCACGTACCTATCCAGGTGGACGTGCAGCCTTTATTGCGAAGATGAATGCCAAAGCTAAAGAGCTGGGCATGAATTCAACCCATTATATGGAATCTACTGGCCTGCATCCTGGCAATGTGTCTTCTGCACGTGATTTGGGGATTCTGGTCAATACCGCTTCACAGTATGGTCTGATCCGTCAATTCTCTACCACTGCCAGCTATGATTTCAACCTGGGTTACCGTGTATTGAAATCTAACAACACCAATTCACTGGTGCGTAATGGTGGCTGGAATATCAATCTGTCTAAAACCGGTTATATTAATGAAGCAGGACGTTGTGTCGTCATGCACACCACCTTGAATAACCGTCCTGTGGTGGTCGTGGTATTAGGTGCGGATTCAACTGCTGCACGTACCAATGATGCGACTCGTCTGATGACTTGGGTATCTAGCCTGCCTAAACAACGTGTTTAATCTTTTTTAAGCGCCTATAAAAAGCCCTGCAATTGCAGGGCCTTTTATTTCAATCTAAATTACATATTAGAAAGAATTGATTCACGAACCTGTTCTAAAGTTGCGTCAATTGAAAGCATTACGGCATCAGAACATTGTTTGATCGCAGTATCCGGATCTTTCAGACCGTTACCAGTTACGGTACACACGATCACAGAACCTTCAGCAATTTTACCTGCTTTAATGTCACGGATTGCGCCACCGATTGAAGCTGCAGATGCAGGTTCTACGAATACGCCTTCATACATAGAAAGAAGACGTTGCGCTTCCAGAATCTCGGCATCAGTCAGTTCATCGAACCAGCCTTTAGAATCACGAACAACCGCTTTCGCATGGTTCCAGCTTTGTGGATTACCGATACGGATTGCAGTTGCAACAGTCTCAGGATTTTCAACAGGTGCACCACGAAGGAAAGGTGCAGCACCAGAAGCCTGGTAACCTACCATTGTTGGCAGACCTTCAGGTTTAGGACCAGTGAAGGCATCAGTTGCAGCGTCATAAACCACTTGTTCAAACTCGCCAGTAGGCTGATTTGCAACCGCTTCGGTATAACCCATCCAGTGCGCAGTAATGTTACCTGCGTTACCTACTGGCAGGCAGTGGTAATCTGGTGCACGGCCCAATTCATCCACGATTTCGTAAGCAATGGTTTTTTGACCTTGCAGACGGTACGGGTTGATTGAGTTAACAATCGTCACAGGTGCTTTGTCAGCGATTTCTTTTACCAGACGCATACCGTCATCGAAGTTACCGCGGATTTGCATGGTAATTGCACCGTACATCATCGCTTGCGCCATTTTACCCATCGCAATTTTGCCTTCTGGGATTAAAACGAACGCTTTGATACCTGCACGCGCAGCATAAGCTGCAGCTGCTGCTGAAGTATTACCTGTAGATGCACAGATAATGGCTTTAGAGCCTTCTTCAACCGCTTTTGTTACCGCCATGGTCATACCACGGTCTTTAAATGAACCAGTCGGGTTTAAGCCCTCGTACTTCACATAAATTTCAACATTTTTGCCAATAATGCGCGGAATATTCGCAAGCTTAATCAGTGGTGTGTTACCTTCACCCAGAGAAACGGCTTTAGTAGTTGCAGACACTGGTAAACGGTCGCGATAGCGGTCAACTAAACCAGTATAACGATTGGCATTCGACATGATGATGTTCCAATTGTGTGTAGAGCTTGGCAAGGGGAGAGTGTCCCCTCGACCCGATTAATTATCAAGCGATTCTAAACGAATTCGTACAATTTCGCCATGAATGACAGGAAGAGCTTGAATTTGTTTTAACGCTTCATCCATTTTCGCTTCCTTGACTGGATCAGTCAGGATCACGATAGGAATAAGATCTTTCAGACGTGACTGCTGCAGAATTGCATCAATACTGATGCCTTCGCGGCTTAGAATAGAGGTTACTTCAGCCAGTACTCCGGTTTGATCTTCAGCATTGATCCGGATGTAGTATCCAGTCGTCATTTCTTCACGTGGCAGGATTGGCAGGTCACTTAAGCTTTCAAAAGCCAGTTGTGGAATTGTACCAGCACCATCTTCAGTATAAGAAATATCACGTACGATATCCACGACATCTGCGACTACTGCAGAAGCTGTAGGACCTGCACCCGCACCTGCACCGTAATACAGTGTAGGACCAACCGCATTGGCTTGAACCAGAACTGCATTTTTTACACCATTCACATTAGCGATCAATTGCTCTTCAGGAATCAGGGTAGGGTGTACACGGAGTTCGATACCAGTTTCAGCACGACGGGCAATACCGAGGTGTTTGATACGGAAGCCCAAGTCTTCAGCATATTTCACGTCTTGTGCAGTAATTTTGCTAATGCCTTCAGTAAAGACTTTATCAAACTGTAATGGAATACCAAAAGCAATAGAGGCCAGTAATGTCAGTTTGTGTGCTGCATCGATGCCTTCTACGTCGAAGGTTGGATCTGCTTCTGCATAACCCAGCTCTTGTGCTTCTTTCAGTACATCAGCAAAGGCACGGCCTTTATCTCGCATTTCAGTCAGGATAAAATTGCCTGTACCGTTGATGATGCCAGCCAGCCAGTCAATCTTGTTGGCTGCCAGACCTTCACGCATCACTTTAATAATTGGAATGCCGCCAGCCACCGCTGCCTCGTAAGCAATTTGCACAGCGTTGTCATCGGCAAGTTTGAACAGTTCATTCCCGTGTTCAGCGAGCAAAGCTTTGTTCGCAGTTACGACCTGTTTACCATGCAGAATGGCTTCTTTAATCACTTCATAAGCAGGGTGAATACCGCCCATGACTTCAACCACCACATCTACATCAGGTTGACGTACGATGTCGAGCAGATCTGCACTTTGTTTGACTGATTCAGGTAGATCCAGATCAGGACGCGGGCGACGCGTACCAACATGGGTAATTTGAATTTCACGACCGGTGCGACGTTTAATCTCAGCAGCATTTTCTTTTAATAGTTTAAGGGCACCACCACCCACAGTACCAAGACCGAGGATTGCCAGACGAACTGGTTTCACGTCACACTCCAAATATAAACAGTTTTTTACGAGAGCCTAGATCATAGCTAAAAAAGCGGTCTGACTCTAGGGTCATTTCAGAATATCTTCATCTATAAAATAAAGTTAAATAACTAATTAAAATGAGTTATTTAAGTCGATCCAATAATTCTGATGTGCTCATATAGCCACCGAGATAAAGTCCTTCAGAACTGTATACGCCCGGGGTACCATTAACACCAATATTAAGACCCATTTGATATTGATCTTTCACAGGATTTTTACAAGTCGTTGGTGTGATAGATCCACCGGCAATGGCTTGATCGAAGGCTGCACGACGATCGGAATTACACCAGATGGCTTCCATGGCAGGCATATGCTGCTCGCCACGTGGCCAGGCAATATAGCGTACTTCGATGCCTTTGCTGTTCATTTCATCCATCTGTTCATGGAATTTGTGACAATACGGACAGCTGACATCGGTAAAGACATAGATCACATGCTTGGTTTTGCCTTTGGCTGGATAAATCAGCAGGTCTTCCGCTTTAAGGTTTGCAAAGATTTTCTTGTTGACGTCAGATTGCAAAGTTTCACTGACATTATGCAGCTCTTTATCTCCAAGGCGAATGACATCGCCCTGAATCAGATATTTGCCATCATTTGTCACATAGACGGGTGCCATACCTTCCAGGCTGACCCATGACATGTTGGGTACTTCAGTGGTTTTAATACCCGTGATTTTTGCGTTAATTCCCGCTTTTTTGAAATGACCTTCGAGCGTTGAAATCAGGCGTTGCTGTGCATTACGTTCGCTAAGGTTAGAGGCTTCACCCGTCGCCGGTGCACTTGCTGTAAGCGTATCTTGCTTTTTATCTGAATTATTGGAATTGGAACATGCGCTCAGTCCCAGACCGGTAGCAAGCAGACAAGCGATAAAAATTTTGGTGCGGGCAAATGTCATAATAACCCTTTTTTTTCTTGGACTAAAAACAGAGCATTAGCATAGCAAAAAAAGATAGAGCTACGTCAAACTTCTCAGTTTATTCTATTCAAATCAGCTCCTAAGCCCGTGGATGATGGGTTGCATGCAATTGCTGCATTCTAACTTGTGCCACATGGGTATAGATCTGTGTGGTGGATAAATCACTGTGACCTAGCAACATTTGTACTACCCGTAAGTCAGCGCCATGATTAAGTAAATGCGTGGCGAAGGCATGGCGCAAAGTATGTGGAGACAGTTCAGCCTGAATTCCGGCTTGTAGTGCATAGCGTTTAATGGCATACCAGAAATTCTGCCGGCTCATGATGCCGCCATGCTGGGTGAGGAACAGATAATCGGTCGCTGTCTTATACAATTGCGGGCGTGCTTCCTGCAGGTATTTTTCCACCCATTCACAGGCCATCTGTCCCATCGGCACCAGACGTTCTTTATTGCCTTTACCGACAATACGCAAATAGCCCTGTTTTAAATTAATCAGATCCAGACGCAGATTAATCAGTTCCGTCACCCGTAAACCGCACGCATAAAGCACTTCAAACATGGCACGATCACGTAAACCAAGGGCAGTATTAATATCAGGTGCATGAATCAGCGCTTCGACATCAGCTTCAGACAGGTCTTTCGGCAGGGCACGGCCCAGTTTTGGTGTTTTATGGGCAGCGACCGGATTGTCACTCCGCAGTTTTTGTTCCCGCAGGAATTTATAAAAAGAACGTAAGGCGGACAAACATCGTGCAATTGAACGTGGACTTTTTTGCTGTTTGGTTAGTTCAATCAGCACATCGGAAATATCATCATGGTTCCATTCTGGTAAAGGTTTAACCAGACATTCAGCACACTGGATCAGATCAGATAAATAGGCATTTCGGGTATGAGGGCTCACTGTCTGGGCAATCAGATAATCACGAAAACCCTGTAAGTAACTGAAAGCTTCAGGAATCTGAACTGGACTAGGAATGCGAGGTTTTTTATTCAGCATGATGTTTAATGAAGATAATTTTTAAAAGCGAGAAGCCTGATTGCTATTCTCCACTCTAGTTTAATTTTACTGACATGTCGATGTGCTATACAGCCAAGAAGAAATGTAATTAATACTTATTTGTTAATTATTCTCATTTGTTTGTATACTGTACAAAAGTCTTAGGAATTTTCACGGTGCGTTTGTCTGATTTGAAAGCAAAACAAACTGCCATCATTCGAAAAGTTAATCGAACTACTGATGGTAAAGGCGCTTCCCACGATGTTGTGGCCAGTCGCTTGGAAACTTTAGGTTTTGTACCAGGGACTCAGGTACAAGTCATTACCAAAGGTATTTTTGGTGGGGATCCGATTCTTATTCAGGTAGGGTTTACGCGTTTTGCTTTACGAAAATCGGAAGCGGCCAAGATTGAAATTGAACAGGGAGCCGCGGCATGAGTGATACCTTACGTATTGCCCTTGTCGGTAACCCGAACTGCGGTAAAACTTCTTTATTCAACCATTTAACCGGATCTCGTCAAAAAGTCGGCAACTATGCCGGGGTTACGGTTGAACGTAAAGTCGGGAATTTTACGCTTCCTTCAGGCAAACCGGTACGTGTACTGGATCTGCCAGGTACTTATAGTCTGGATGCGACTAGCCCGGACGAAGAAATTACCCGTAATGTGGTTCAGGGTAAAATTGCAGAAGAAGGCCAGCAGGATACTTTCCTGTGCGTGGTAGATGCAACCAACCTAAAACTGCATCTGGGACTGGTACTGGAAATGATTCAGCTGGGTCGTCCAATGCTGGTGGTGCTGAACATGATGGATGAAGCACGCCGTCGTGGGATGCAGATTAATACCCAGAAACTGTCTGAACGTCTGGGTGTACCTGTGGTTGAAACGGTAGCCGTGCGTACTTCAGGCATTGAAAACCTGAAAAATGCACTGGATAAAAACAAGTTTTCTGCCCCGCAAACTGAACTCAGCGGTTTGAGTGGCGATCACCATCATCAGATTACCAGCATTCTGAAAGATGTGGTGAATTATGCCGATCAGGAAGATAAACGTACTGATTTTCTGGACAAGATATTCCTGCATCCGGTATTGGGCCTGCTTAGCTTAGCCATTATGATGTTTGTGGTGTTTCAGGCGGTCTTTGCTTGGGCTGCGCCCTTCATGGACGGGATCGAAACTTTCTTCGGCTGGTTGGGCGAGTACATGGGTGGACTGATCGCTCACCCTTTATTAAACAGCTTGGTGGTTGACGGGATTATTGCCGGCGCGGGTGGAGTAGTGGTCTTCCTGCCGCAGATTCTGATTCTATTCTTCTTTATTCTGGTTTTGGAAGAATCTGGTTATTTACCACGTGCCGCCTTCTTGCTGGATAAATTGATGTTTAAGGCAGGTCTTTCGGGCCGTGCTTTCATCCCTCTATTGTCCAGCTTTGCCTGTGCCGTACCGGGAATTATGGCTTCAAGAACGATTAGTGACCCACGTGACCGTCTGACCACGATTTTTGTGGCGCCACTGATGACCTGTTCGGCACGTCTGCCAGTATATGCTTTGCTGATTGCAGCCTTCATTCCTGAGCAAACCGTGTGGGGTTTCATGAACCTGCAAGGTCTGGTGTTATTTGGTCTGTATATGGCCGGTATTCTGAGTGCACTGATTGTTTCCTTTATCCTGAAATTTTTCCATAAAGACAAGTCTCAGCATATGCTGTTGATGGAGCTGCCAAGTTACCGTTTCCCGGATGTTAAAAACGTCTGGATTGGCCTACTGGATCGCGGCAAAATCTTCTTGAAGCGTGTCGGCGGCATCATCTTTGCATTATCTATTCTGCTATGGTTCCTGTGTACGTTCCCGCAGCCACCAGAAGGTGCAACTTTACCGGATATCGATTATTCCTTTGCCGGGATGCTGGGCCATGTGATGCAACCTATTTTTGCACCATTGGGCTTTAACTGGCAGATCTGTATTGCACTGATTCCGGCGATGGCAGCGCGTGAAGTTGTCGTGGCAGCACTAGGTACGGTTTATGCCTTGTCTGCAGTCGATGAAGATGCCATGTCTGAGGGTCTGGCGGCACTGATTAGTGGCGGCGGTGATTTGGGCTGGTCGATCGCGACCGGCTTGTCTCTACTGGTATGGTTTATTTATGCACCACATTGTCTGGCGACCTTAGCCACTGTGAAGCGTGAAACCGGTTCATGGAAAACGGTCAGCTTTATGACCTTCTACCTGTTTGGTTTGGCATATTTCATGTCATTCCTGACTTATCAAATTGCATCACATTATTTGGGTTAAACTGGCTGAAGGGAAACCTTGGCTCGATCTGAATGATCATGTGAATGGGAGATTGAGATGATTGAAATTCTGATTGTAGCGGTACTGGTTGTCTGGAGTGCGCTCGTGGTATTTAAAAAGGTATTTCCGAATACCTCACGCTCAGTCCTCCAGAAGCTGTCTGATGCCTGTGCAGCCAAAGGCTGGCATACGCTGGCGAAATGGTTAAAACCGGCTATGGCCAGTGGCTGTGGTGGTAACTGTGCCTGTCCGGCATCGGAACAAAGCTCAAGTACAAAACCTAAAGCTCAGGCAGTGAAATGGAAGTAAACTTTCATTCTGTTTGAGAATAAAAACTGAGCATGCAAATGAGTAGGGAGCTTAGAAATAAGCTCCCTAATTTTTTATTTTTTAAAAACTTATTAATTTATCTAGGTGAAAATAATCCACTATTTTTCTATATTATGAATGGAAGCGTTATCTGATTTTCCTTTCAAGTTATGGATAGCATAGTCTTAACTTTTATTCCCATGATGGCTCCAATAAAAATTTATTAATTATTAAACCGATTAAAGATGAAGATTTAACGATATTTTTTTACGCCCTGACACAAAAAATGCCAGAGAAAGTCAAAACAGAAAAAGCATTCAAAACAGCAAAGTGCTACCATTTCTTCAGTTTTAAAATAGACCAGAAAATGGGGCGAAAATGTTAATACAACGTGGTGGATTAAAAGTCGTTGCAGGACTCGGGATTTCAGGTGTTGCAGCGGTCAACTTCTTACATGACCAGGGCTACCGCGTTGCAGTAACGGACTCAAGAGCCACCCCTCCGGGACATGACCAGATTCCTGCGGAAGTACAGACCAGTTTTGGCAAGTTTGACCAGAATCTGTTGCTCTCTGCCGAAGAAATTATCATCAGCCCGGGACTCGATCCAAAACTGCCTGAAATCCAGGCAGCACTAGATCAAGGTATTCCTGTGGTAAGTGAAATCCAGATTTTACGTCGTGCGACTGATAAGCCGATTGTGGCGATTACCGGTTCCAATGCCAAAAGTACCGTAACTACTTTAATCGGTCTGATGGCAGCGAATGCAGGTAAAAAAGTGGCAGTTGGGGGGAATCTTGGCCGTCCAGCACTGGATCTGACCAAAGATGATCCTGAACTGTATATTTTGGAGTTGTCGAGCTTCCAGTTAGAAACGACCTCAAACTTGCAGGCTGAAGTGGCTGTTGTTCTGAATATGAGTGAAGACCATCTGGATCGTCATGGCGACATGATGGGTTATCACACTGCCAAACACCGTATTTTCCAAGGTGTGAAAAAAGTGGTGTTTAACCGTGATGATTCACTGACCCGTCCATTGGTTCCAGATGCAACACCAATGCAGAGCTTTGGTTTGAATGCACCGGACATCAACCAGTACGGTATTCTCAAAGATAAGGATGGCACGATCTGGCTGGCACGTGGCCGTGAACGTCTGCTCAAAAGTTCTGACATGTACATTCAAGGTACCCATAATGTGGCGAATGCCTTGGCTTGTCTGGCTCTAGGTGAAGCAATTGGCTTACCAATGAACGTTATGCTAGATACATTAAAAACCTTCAAAGGTTTGGAGCATCGCTGCGAATTTGTTAAAGAATTCAATGGGGTACGTTATTATAATGACTCCAAAGGAACCAATATCGGAGCAACGCTGGCAGCACTTGATGGTCTAGGCATGGCGATCGAAGCTCAAAGCGGTAAGGTTGCCATTATTCTTGGTGGTCAGGGTAAAGGTCAGGATTTTACTGCTTTACGTGACTCATTATCTAAGTATGCAAAAATCGCCGTATTGATTGGCGTGGACCGCCCAATTATTGAAGAAGCGATTGCAGGTACGACTGAATTGATTCATGCGGAAAGCCTGCAGGAAGCAGTAGAAGTTTGCCAAAAGCGCACTCAGGCACATGATGTCGTGTTATTGTCTCCTGCATGTGCAAGTTTTGACATGTTCTCCGGTTATCCGGAACGTGGTCGCAAGTTTGTGGCCTATGTGAATGAACTCAATTAAGAATAACAAGGATTCGTGATATGGCTGAGTTTGCTCAGACTGCGATCAATAAAATTAATCAATTTTATCAGCAGTGGGTACCTAAGTTACCCGCTGAAGTTAATCCGCGTAATGTGCTGATTTTTTGTGTATTGGCTTTGCTGTGCATCGGTTCGATCATGGTGGCATCGGCTTCGATGCCTTATGCGGAACGGATGCATGAGAATGCTTTCCATTATGTGACCCGACATGCGATCTCGATTCTGGTTGCGGCAGGTGCAGCCTTTTTAGCCTATAAAGTTCCATTAAAAGTCTGGTTCAATAACACTTTCTTTTTATGGATTATTACCATTGTTTTGCTGGTCGCCGTACTCTTTGTCGGGACTGAAGTAAACGGCTCCAAGCGCTGGATTCGGGTAGCCGGTTTTACCTTGCAGGCTTCCGAAGTCGCTAAGGTCATGATGGCGATTTTTACCGCTGACTATGTAGTCCGTCGTGCTGAAGAGGTTCGTAATAATATCAAAGGCTTGGTACGATTAAGTGCCATCATGGGTGCAACCGTTGGCCTGATTATTCTTGAGCCTGACTTAGGGGCAACAGTGGTAATCACCCTGACCATGCTCGGTGTATTCTTCCTGGCTGGTGCACCCTGGATTCAGTTCGGTGTCGCTTTTATTACTTTATTGGGTGCATTTGCTGCTGCGATTGCTCTGGAACCTTATCGTTTACAACGTTTATTGTCTTTCTCGAATCCTTGGGAAGATCCGCTCGGTACCGGTTATCAGCTTTCTAATGCCTTGATGGCGTTTGGTCGTGGTGAATGGACCGGAGTAGGGCTAGGCCATAGTATCCAGAAAATGTCATATCTGCCGGAAGCGCATACTGACTTTATGTTGGCGATCTTAGGGGAAGAATTTGGTTTCTTGGGTATTTCTACCATTCTGATTCTGTCCTTTACCGTGATGGTCTGCTGTATCCGGATTGGACATCGTGCCTTGCAGCATCAATACTTGCGCGCAGGTTATCTGGCTTATGGGATCAGTATCATTTTCCTGTTACAGATTCTGGTAAACGCTGGGATGAATATGGGGCTATTGCCAACCAAAGGTTTGACCCTGCCATTTATTAGTTATGGTGGTTCATCACTCATTGTCTGTGCAGTGATGATCAGTTTGATTCTGAAAATTGACTCAACGACTCAACAAGTTAATCCAAGTCGGGAAGAATCAAGCTTCTAGAATCAAGCTTCTAGATTAGACGGACGCTGTGGATCGGGCTGAGCATGGTTAAGCACTGTGCTCGGCATGACAGTTCCACAGTTCAGGCAACGCACAAAAGTACTTTTTGCCTTAGAAAGTGGAACTAGCGGAATAAAAAATAAAGAAAAATAATTACGCTGCTGTTTGAGTTCATACCCAGAACGGGTTCGGCAGACTGGACAAAGAAACTGACTTTTCTCAATGACTTTGGTTTTCGGTCCTACACCAAAAATAAAAAACATTTTTATGACCCTCACTCGCCTGTGTTATTGCTTTTAGCTTAAGTGAAAACCCGTTTTTATAAATAGTGACCTTGTAGCTCAGTTGTATGCGGGATTCGGGAAATATCCCATTGTGCGACGGCTTGTTCGAGCATACGAGCAGGGCGATCCAGTTCTACGGGCGCCTGACAGAGGGCTTGAAGTGCTTTTTGCAAGAGCTGGGGAGCTTGATCAAGATCCAGTGCCTGGGCCAGATTTTGCTTGGACAGTTTCTGGCTCTGATCATTCATTGCCAGTGGTAAATGCATATAGCTTAAACGCGGATAACCCAACAATTGACCCAGATAAATCTGACGTTCCGTGTTGTCCAAAAGGTCTGCACCACGGACTACATGGGTCATGCCTTGCAGATAGTCATCGACCACAACTGCCAACTGATAATTCATGATGCCATCACGGCGTTTTAAGACAAAATCGCCCAAGTCCTTTTTCAGTTGTGAGCAGTGTCGGCCTTGCAGACGGTCTTCAAAACAGATTTCAACATCTTCAACCTTGACCCGAATTGCCTGATGTTCAAAAGACAAACCTAAGTCACGACAGGTGTCCTGATAAATATGATTAGAACCCAGCATTTTGCGGGTACATTGGCAGGCATAGACCAGACCCTGCTGACGCAGTTGTTGGATCACATTTTCGTAAATATCCAGACGGTCTTTCTGGTAAATGATTTCTCCATCTGGCTCGAATTCAAAAGCATCCAAGGCACGCAAAATATGTTCTTCGCTGCCGGGATAAATTCGCGGGATGTCGGTATCTTCAATGCGGACTAGCCAGCGCCCCTGATGGGCTTTGGCATCACAGTAGCTAGCGACTGCGGTAATGAGTGAACCAAAATGCAAAGGGCCGGTTGGCGATGGCGCGAACCGGCCCACGTAATTCTCTTCAGCTTTCCCTTCCTTTGATAAAGGGAGGGTCAGGGAGGGATTACTTAAAGACATGCTTAACCGTTATTTTGCTTCTCTTTGATCTCTGCCAAAGTCTTGCAGTCGATACATAACGTTGCAGTTGGACGTGCTTCTAGACGGCGCAGACCAATTTCGATACCACAAGTTTCACAGAAACCGTAGTCATCGTTTTTAATCGCTTCGATAGATTGCTCGATTTTGCGGATCAATTTACGTTCACGGTCACGAGTACGAAGTTCGATGGCAAATTCTTCTTCCTGAGTCGCACGGTCGTTTACATCAGGGAGTGCAGTGTTTTCGTCTTGCATCGTATTTAAAGTACGATCAACTTCTGACATCAGTTCAGCTTTCCATGCCATCAAGATTTGGCGGAAGTGTTCAAGCTGCCCTTCAGACATGTATTCTTCATTTTTTTTAGGTTGATAAGGTTCAATACCAAATAAGCTAGCAGTAGAACCACCCTCAGTCGTTTTCGGCTTAGATTTGCGCACACGTTTTGTAGGTTTTTCCTCTACAACATCAGTTTGTTCGTCTAAGACTTGATTTTGGTTGTCATTCGCCATTTAGGGCATTCCTCATCATATGCGTATGTTAATACGCAAAAAATATGGTGATATGCAATTTTTATCCACCCTGTAGAAAGATTATCCTCCTACGGGGGTCGTCATCATATAGACTTTTTATGCTTTTTGATAGTCTTTGATGTCTGGATTATAGATATCACATTTCCTTTGGTTGCAATAAAGTAATTCAAAAAAAATAAAATGCAAAGTTAATAACCTGAAATTTCGGTATTAATATTTTGCTGGCTTAAGGTCACACGTTCGATATGTGTATCGAACTCCCCATTTTGTTTCAAATGTAATACACGATAGCCAGGTGCCGCCTGGTCTAGCGCGAATTCATCACTCTTGGGTTTGAACTGTACGCTGGTCGATGGCGTCGATAAAAACTGGATACCGTGCCATTCATTGCAGGAATCCTGATGCACATGACCAAACAGAACCAGCTTCACATTCTGGTGCCGGGCCAGTACATCTTTTAGATCTTCGGCATTCTTTAGCCGGTGCTGGTCAATCCAGTGCGACTTCATCGCAAAAGGATGATGATGGCAAGCCACAACCACATGCTGATTACGATATTCAAGCAATAATTGGTCTAGCTGTTCCAGTTGAGCCTGCTCTACCCAACCATCTATCCGATCCTGGACTGCACTATTTAGTAAAATCAGGGTCCAGTTGCCAAAATGAATCGCATGAGCCTGATCTCGATCCTGATAAAAAGGAAAGACCTTGATGTCATCATGATTGCCCGGAATCTGGTAATAGGGCACCTGGCAAGACTGGATATATTTTAAATAACGTGTGTAGGTTTCTGCGATCGGCACCTGTGCCAGATCACCGGTATGTACGAGTGCATCCATTTCTGGAAAATTGTGCTGAATATGCTGCATGACTTCATGGAAGCTCTGCTCGGGATTCATATTCGCGAATTCCAGATTGGGCTGATCCATCAAATGGGTGTCAGAAATCTGGATAATGGTCCATTCTTGTGTCGATGCAGGATTGAATTTTTCCGATGTCATGTCTGCCCCCTTAAACCTGACGGGACAGCCTGTTGATGCTGTTGTAGCCATTGTAAGGCCATAATCACAGGTGCATTTCTAAGGCGACCATTACTCAGCAAGGTCGGAATATCGGCATAATCCAGAATGTGCAGCTGGATATTTTCCCCTTCATCCGGCATACCAAAAATACCGCCTTTTTCAGGCAGTTCAGTCTGGGCGACATAAAGATGAAACAGTTCCGAGCAGGCACCGGCAGAAGGGTAGAAACTGAAAAGATGCTGTAAGGAATCAACAGTGCAGCCTGACTCTTCGAAAGCTTCGCGGCGAATACAGGTCTCAGGCGTTTCATCGCCATCCAGTACACCGGCAATGACTTCTAGTTGCCATGGCGTATCCTGATCATCCAGCCCGCCAATACGGAACTGTTCAATCAAGCCGAATTTTTGCTGTTGATCGTTATACAGCAGTACCCCAGCGGCTTCAGGACGATGGATGAGCTCACGCTGCAATGCAGGTGTATAAGATTCCTGATGGAAGACACGATGACGTAACGTGACTTTTTCCACCTGAATAAATCCCCGATATAAAAACTCACGGGCCTCTATCCTAAAATCTTTTTTATTATAAGAGGCTTGTTTAATAATATTCATAACTCAGAAAAGGATGAAATAACTTATTTTTTTCATCCTATCTGAGATTTTTATGAAAACAACTGTTTTTTTTATGGTTTTACACCTTGTGGTACAATTTTTGACCAGAGCTATGGAAATCGTTTTTCATCTGCTTAAGGCCGGCTTCAATCTCTGCCTGCGTTACAGCCGGGGTTTCATCAGCAGATAACTGGCTGGCATAATCCCGCACATTTTGCGTGATTTTCATTGAACAGAACTTTGGTCCGCACATTGAGCAGAAGTGAGCCGATTTATGCGCCGCTTTTGGCATGGTTTCATCATGCATACTGCGTGCTGTGTCCGGATCCAGGCTCAGGTTAAACTGGTCTTCCCAACGGAACTCAAAACGGGCTTTAGACAGAGCATTATCACGCGCTTGTGCTCCCGGATGACCTTTGGCCAGATCAGCAGCATGTGCAGCAATCTTGTAGGTAATGATGCCATCTTTCACATCTTTCTTGTTCGGCAAGCCTAAATGTTCTTTCGGTGTCACGTAGCAAAGCATTGCCGTACCGTACCAGCCAATCATCGCGGCACCTATCGCCGAAGTAATGTGGTCATAACCCGGTGCGATATCTGTGGTTAACGGCCCAAGGGTATAGAAAGGGGCTTCCTTACAGACTTCCAGCTGCAGATCCATATTTTCCTTAATCATATGCATCGGTACATGGCCAGGACCTTCGATCATCACCTGTACATCATGTTCCCAGGCACGATGCGTTAGTTCACCCAAAGTGCGTAGCTCGGCAAATTGCGCTTCGTCATTGGCATCCTGAATACAGCCCGGACGTAAGCCATCCCCAAGGCTGAAAGACACATCATAGGCTTTCATGATTTCACAAATTTCATCGAAATGGGTATAAAGGAAGTTTTCCTGATGATGTGCCAGACACCACTGTGCCATGATCGAACCACCACGCGATACGATGCCAGTCAAACGATTCGCGGTCAGTGGTACATAACGAAGTAACACACCGGCATGAATCGTGAAGTAATCCACGCCCTGTTCAGCCTGTTCAATCAAGGTATCTTTAAAGATTTCCCAGGTCAGGTCTTCAGCTACACCGTTGACTTTTTCTAGTGCCTGATAAATTGGTACGGTACCGATTGGCACTGGAGAGTTACGGATAATCCATTCACGGGTTTCATGAATATTCTGACCAGTCGACAGATCCATAATGGTGTCGGCACCCCAGCGGGTTGCCCAGGTCATTTTTGAAACTTCTTCTTCAATGGATGAACCCAGTGCCGAGTTACCGATGTTGGCATTAATCTTGACCAGGAAATTGCGACCAATAATCATTGGTTCCAGTTCAGGGTGATTGATATTGGCAGGAATAATGGCACGGCCTGCAGCGACTTCCTGACGGACAAATTCAGGGGTGATTTCCTGTAAATTTTTGGCACCAAAATTCTGTCCCGGATGCTGACGCATATCGGTCCCTTCCAGCTGACGCAAGTTTTCCCGAATCGCGATATATTCCATTTCCGGCGTAATAATGCCCTGTTTGGCATAGTGCATCTGGGTCACATTCTGGCCAAGTTTAGCCCGGCGTGGTTTCTGAATATGGGCAAAGCGGATATTGGCAGTACGGATATCGCGCAGACGTTGGCGACCAAACTCAGAACTTAAATCATCTAGCATTTCTGTGTCATTACGTTGTTCAATCCAGCCTTCACGCAGATTTGGTAGGCCTTTATTCAGATCAATTTCAACATTTGGATCGGTATAAACCCCTGAAGTGTCATAGACCATCAACGGTGCATTATATTCACCGCCCAGACCAGTCGGAGTTTCGCTGAGAGAAATTTCTCGCATGGGCACCTGAATATCAGGACGCGAGCCTTGCAGATAAACTTTACGGGAAGCCGGCAGAATGCGGGTCAGATCGCGCGCTTCCTGCTCGTGTGGAGTAAGGGGAGTTTCAGAAGAAAGATTCGTTAACTGGCTCATTGCAATGATCCTTATGAATGACATCAACGAATCAAGCACGACCAAAAACGTGGACAGAATTATCTGGGAGTAGATAAAACAAGGGTAGTCGTTTTTAGATGGCTTGATTCCTACGCAGGTATTAACCTGATCAGGTTCAACGGTACTCACTATCAAATGGCCGAAAAGGCTGATTTAAGTGATCTCAGCGAGTTATTACTCGCGCTCCGTCAAGCGAGGCTAAATCTTAGCTTAGTTGGTATTTAAAAAGTAGCTTTAAATTGGGAGGAGTTGCTGATTTTCGGCTATCTCATCGATTTTTAAGAAAAGATTGTTTTAAAGACAGATCGCATCCTTAAAGCAGTCTTTACCATAGTTCTGTGAGGGTGGGGTGACTTGAGCATAATATAAAATCTGTTCAGTGCTGGAACGGTCACGATATTCCGCAGCTAAGGCACGCTGACGCTGTTCAGGATTCATGTCCAGAAACTCTAAAAATAATTGCGCCTGTGTCGATAACTTGGATTTCTGACCACGCGCCAGACCAATAATAGTTTCCAGATGACTGGTTTCTACCGAATAACGGTCACGATAATCCTCAGAGATTGGCGATTGTTCGCTGCCTCTGAACAGGAAATAAGTATATTGTTTCAGCAGATATTCGGCATCGCGCTGATAGCTACTTTTCGGATAAGTTTGCAGATAATCTTCCCAGAATAGAGCGCGAGCGGCAATATTGGCAGCTTCAAGCTGTAAGCGTTTTTCGACCAAGACCGGTTCCATATTCTGCTCAGCCAGATTTTCAATAAATACCTTTTCGGCAGCTGGTAAATACGGCGCAAAGATACGTACCAGATATTCCGGACTACGACGATATTGCAACGTGCCATTGCCCTGATCTAAGAGTTCTACATAGGCCTGACCTTTATGCTTCAATAAATACTGGTCGCGTGTAGTCAACTGTTCAAAGTGGCTTTGCTGAATGGTGGGATGCTGAGCCATATCCAAGGCATATTGCTCGAAAGCACGTTGCTGGAATTCGGTACGTTCCACATGCAGGAAGCGTTGATACATTTCGGTGGAACGCTGCATCAGGTGTTTCTGCTCGGCCAGTTCCATGAGCGGCAGACACACTTTAAGATCCTGATTAATCTGTTCCAGCGCAAAAGTGGTGCGCTGTTCATTAATCTGGGACATATTTTTTTCAATATTTTCACACATGAGGGTGAAATCGTTCGCGGGAGATTGAACGGTTTTAACCTCGGCCTGTTCCATTTCAACTTGCGGTTCTGAGGATTGCTGGCATCCGCCTACGAACAGCAAGCTGCTGAAAACAAAACAAACTTTGAATATCGAATGAATTCGCGTTAACACTATGCTTCAGGACTCTATATAGATGAAATCAGAAATAACTGCCTTACTGGGAGCTATATTGTATAGATCTAATTCAAGTTCTATGTGTAGTATTGTGAATGGCTTTGTTAAGCTAGGATGCAGGAAGGGGAAAATAGGAGGAATATTGAATAAAATCGTGGATCTATAAGAGAAAATTAATAAAAGTCATACGTAAAAAATCAAAAGAAATCTTTAGTATTGCTGGGTTTAAAGCGCCTTAATCTGATGATTGAAATGGCTGTAGGGGTGAAAACTATAAAATGAAATTAAAACTCATCGTCAGTGTCTGTTTATTGGGTGTCAGTCCGACACTGTTTGCGCTGGATCTGCTTGAAGCTTATCAGCGTGCCCAGCAAAATGATCCGAACTGGCAGGCGAATCTGTTGCAATACCAGTCGGACCAGCTCAATCTGGGCATTGCCAGCGGAAATTTATTGCCGACTGTGACTTTATCTGGAAATGTAACCCGTAAAAACCAGTCTGCTGATAATTCATCGATAGAAGGTTTGCCTGCCGAATTTGGGGAACTACAAGGTTCGAGTACGACCACGCGTCAGATTGCAGTCACTGCACGTCAGCCTTTATTCCGCTGGGATGCCTGGCAGGGTTATAAGCAGGTCAAAACCTCGGTAGAACTCAGCGAAGTTAATCTGCGTCTGCAAAAGCAGCAGCATATTTTACAAGTGGCAGAAGCCTATTTTAATGTTCTACGTCAGCAGTCTTTAACCACAGCTTATTTACAGGAAGAGCAGGCTTTATCAGAACAGTTAAGGATGATGAATGCCAAACTTCGAGAAGGGCTCGTAGCGAGAAGTGATGTCAGTGAAGCCAATGCCCAATATCAGAGTGCTCAGGCCAACCGAATTTCTACACAGGTGCAGTTGGTTCTAGCTCAGGAACAGTTGGCTCAGTTGATTGGACCTTATCAGGAAAATCTGGCGGTTCTGCGTGAGGATTTCCAGTTTCAGAAACCTGTTCCGAGTAATATCGGTTCCTGGACCGAACTGGCACAAAACCAGAATCTGGAAATTCTACAGGCCCGTTTGCAGAAACGCTATTCGGAAGATGCCAAGCGGGTAGAGCAGGCGGCTCTCTATCCTCAGGTTGAAGCCGTCGGAACCTATGGCTATTTAAAGCAGACTCCTGAAACAGTGTTATCAACCAATGGTGATTTTGACCAGATTGGCGTCGAGGTCAACTGGAACCTGTTTACCGGGGGCCGAACCCAAAAAAGTATTCGTCAGGCCGGCGTAAATGTGCAGCGAAGTGAAGCCCAACTGGATGCCGCAATCCGCAAAGCCAACACCGATGTCAAACAGTCTTATCTGCAGGTAGAAACGGATGAGGCCAAACTCAATGCACGTAAAGCAGCGATGCAATCTTCAGATATTGTGTCTCAAGCTTCCAGAGCTCAATATCAGGAAGGTTTAAAAACCATGGTGGATGTATTGCTGGCGCAGCGTAATGCCTTCTCTGCTAAGACTGACTATCTGAATGCTAAATATGATTATTTGCTGCATGTACTGCAATTACAGGCTTCAGTAGGACAATTGACAGAAAAGGAACTGGCAGAGATGAATGCCTGGCTCATTGAATATGACCGTTCTTAAAGACGACTAATGAGTTGTCATCAAACTTTCATGATGGTCATGCTTTAATGACATTTCATGATGTGTTCTTGCCTTTTCCTGTTCTGGAGTAGATTTCCTTGAGTCCCAATAATCCTGTGCTCAGTCATCATATTTCTTCGCAATTCAATGAAGAATTGCAGGATGTAAATACCAAGTTCATGACCATGGGTGGCATGGTAGAACAGCAGGTAGCCAATGCCATTCATGCGCTGCTGGATACAGATGCTGCCATGGCGGTTGAGGTGCAGTTTCAGGACAATACTGTGAACCGCCTGGAAAGTGAAATTGATGAGGCACTGACCCTGATTTTGGCTCGCCGTCATCCCGCTGCCATTGACCTGCGTATGGTGCTTGCCATGTCCAAGGCCAATACCGATCTGGAGCGGATTGGAGATGAAGCATCGAAAATTGCCCGAATTGCCCAGACTTTGTGTGAAGAGGGTGGTTCACCACGCGGTTATATGGAAACCCGACATATTGGTAACCAGGTTCGGGTGATGATTCATGATGCATTGGATGCCTTTGCCCGTCTGGATGTAGACCAAGCGCTACGCGTGATGCAGGCCGATGCCGACATTGACCGGGAATATCAGTCCGCTACCCGTACTTTAATGACCTATATGATTGAAGATCCACGGCATATTAGTCGGGTGATTAATGTACTTTGGGTACTACGTTCGCTGGAACGCATTGGAGATCATGCACGTAATATTTCGGAACAGGTCATTTATATGGTCAAGGGCCTGGATGTACGGCATAGCAGTGTCGAAGAAATTGAGCAAAAATTTCAACGTTAATTAAAACTAAATAATAGTAAAAAGCCTGCATTGTGTAGGCTTTTTTTATTTCAAAAATATGTTCTTGATATTGTGAAAGCTAGACAGGATAGGCGTTCCCTAATATTACTATGAGAAAAATCACATAAATAACAATTACTAATAAGCTTTATAAATTTAATTAAAAGAAATGTGAACTATTTATCAAAAAACATACAAAAGTTGTATATAATTTAGCAAAATGCGGGTTGATTTATGAAAATGGAATTATTTTCAGAAAGTGAAAAGATTTTTTCATGTGCTCATCAAATCTATAGATAAGAAAGAAAAACGAAGCTCTTTTGTTATCAGTCACATACTTCTGGTCTAAACCTAACCCTGCATTAATTTACTCAGTGAAATTATATATTTAAGAGAAAATTCATGATCATTGATGAAAGTCAAAGAGAAGCTTCCCGAATTACGATTATCGTTATATCAAAGGTGAATGGATTATGCGTTTTTAATACTGGACGATAAATCTTGATTTTAAGCGGTCATTAAAGACCGCTTTTATTTTTTAGGGATAGTTGAATGAAGAGCTAACTATGCGTTTCTTCCTCTGCATCATCTTCAAAAGTCTTGGCAATTTTTTCAATATTCAGGCTCTTGGCCATTGCATCGAAAATTTCCTTATACACGCCGTCCTGATGATAAAGCGCGTCATGTTCACCGTGTTCGGCAATACAACCTTCTTTCATCACATAGGTATAGTCTGCATCAATAATCTGAGACAGGCTATGCGAAATAATAATCACGGTACGGCCTTGCTTGATCTGATCCAGACTCTGTTTAATTTGTTCTGTTGCAATGGCATCCAGGCTTGCCGTTGGTTCATCCAGAAAAATAATCGGCGGGTTTTTCAGGAACATCCGTGCGATGGCAATCCGCTGTTGCTGACCGCCGGACAGTTGCAGGGCATCGGAATCATAACCATCCGGTAGCTGTAAAATCTGTTCATGAATTGAGGCTTTTTGAGCAGCTGCAATCACCTCATCCATACTGGCATTGGTTTTGCCATAACGGATATTGTCAAAAATCGTGCCTTGGAAAATATGGTTTTTCTGTAGTACCAATCCGATATGATCACGCAGATATTGAGTGTCATAATCTTTTAAGTCGATCCCATCCAGTTTGATCTGGCCTTCCTGTGGTTCATAAAATTTATCGAGCAGACTGATCAGGGTTGATTTACCCGCACCAGACAACCCTACTAGTGCAGTAATCGTATTGGGACGAATCTCCATATTGATATCCTTTAAGGCATGATGCCCATTCGGATAATAAAAATTCACGCCACTTAGCTCAAATCGGCCTTTAACTGGCGGTTTTTGCTGTCCGCTTTGCTCAATTTCAGCATCAGCTTCCAGAATATTGAAGAAGCTTTCTGAATAGATCATGGCATCATTCACTTCATCATAAATCCGGTGCAGCGAGCGAATCGGAGCAGAAACGTTATTAAAGAGCAGCACATGGTACATGATCATGCCGATACTCATCTGTCCATCCAGTACAAAATAGGAGGTCAGGATGATAATCAGGACTATGCCGATCTGTTCAATAAAGGTTTTCAGACCATCAAACAGAAAACTGGTCTGCCGGGTTTTCATCTGGTTATCGGTCAGTTCACGCTGTAAGCTCAGCTGCTTGTCTGATTCAATTGATTCCCGGTTAAAGGATTTGATGACTGTAATTGAATTGATGATACTGAGAATCCCTTGGCTCTTTTTTTCCCGGCCATCTCTCAGACTACGGCGCCATCCACCAAGTTTTTGTGCCTGTTTATAGGTGAGCCAGAAGTAGATAGGTACAATCGCTGTGGCGACCAGCCCGACATAAAAATTGGCATAGTACATCAATCCGAGCGCGACAATTGCACTGGTAAATAGAGGAAAAATATCAATGAAAAAGATCTGAACCAGTCGGGTGAGGGAGCCAATTCCGCGATCAATACGGGTCTGTAATTTTCCAGCCTGATTATTATCCTGATTAAAAAATGCTAGCCGGTATTTTAAAAACTTTTCAATAATGCCTTGAGCCAGATCTTGGGAAATAAAAATCCGCAGCTTTTCTCCATAAAACTTCTGCCCAAACTGGACCAGTGCATTCACCACTTCTTTACCGAGTAAAATGGCAGAGATAGTAATCAGGATATGCCAGCCTTCATCCAGTCCCTGTCCTTGTTCCAGCAGTGCATTGATGCTATCGACTGCATATTGCAGGGTCAGTGCATTGACCTGAGCAGTAAAGGAACCGATCAGGGTTAAAATGAGGGTCGCAATCACCAGGAGCCGATAAGGGCTGACAAAGGGACGAAGTTTTAAAAACAGCTGCCATAAATTCATAAGCAATTATTTTTATTGTCAAAGTTGGATTTAGTCTAGGCAGGAATAGAGGTACTCACAAGAGTAAATGTTGTATTTATTTGTGAAATTAGATTGTAATTTTTCTGGATAAGTCTCAATCTTTTCAGCAAGATACTGAAATTTTTAGACTGATTTTAAAATGACTTTGGACCTGTTTGCGCCAGAATCTCAAATGAATTTATTACCCTTTGATGGGGTGGTAGAGGATTATGGCCAGATTTTAAATGAGCAGCAGAGCCAGCAATATTTACAGCATTTTCTAGCTCATCTGGCCTGGCAAGCGGATGAAGTCACTTTATTTGGCAAGCATTATATTACTGGGCGAAAAGTTGTCTGGTATGGCGATGAACACTATCAATATCATTATTCCGGAAGTTTCAAACAAGCTCATATCTGGACACCGGGGCTATTTCGGTTAAAGCAGCATATTGAAAAATTGGTGGGTCATTCCTTTAATTCCTGTCTGGCTAATTTATATGAAGATGGGTCGCAAGGTCTGGGCTGGCATAGTGATGATGAGGCAGCTTTATATCAGGGAACGTCACAGGAAAATGTGATTGCATCCCTCAGTCTGGGTGCAACCCGCAAGATGAGCTTTAAACATAAAACAGAGAATGAAACAGTGGATCTGCTTTTACAAAGTGGTCAGTTGATTGTGATGCGTGGACAGACCCAATACTACTGGAAACATTGTATCCGGAAAACGACTCGGGTTTTGGAACCTAGAATTAACCTGACTTTTCGTTATTTTTTTCCTTAATTAAATTATCTTTGATAAAACAAAAAATACTAGTTCATTCGTATTTAAAGTTTCTTCTCTCTTGGGGAGAAAGTGAGGATGAGGGAGTTCCTTTGCTCATTGTTGAATGATTAAAAAATGATTGATGAAGGCACTCTATTTTTTTAGATTGAAAGTATCCCAATGAACTAAAAAAGAGATTCTTTAATTCAAAAAAATAGCATCTCGAAAGATGCTATTGCTTCTATTTAAAAGAAATTTAGGGTTGCAGTCCAGCCGGATGCCGATACCAGCTTTCAATCAAGAGGGCAGCAGCAATACTGTCCGCAGATAATTTTTTGCCGCGACCTTGAGCTTGATAATGATCCAGTTCATCCCGTGCTTCACGAGTGGTCAGGCGTTCATCCACCATCAAGGTTTCAATATTGGTCTGATGACGTAAACGGCGGGCAAATTTTCGTGCCCGTGTCGACAGTTCAGATTCACTATCATCCATATTCAGTGGCAGTCCCACTAAAAATAAACCTGGCTGATGGCTTTTTACAATTTTCAGTAATTCATCCCAGTTCGGGATTCCATCTTTCATGGGAAATAAAGCGAGAGGATTGGCACTTTCAATCAGGGATTGACCGACTGCCATTCCCATTTTCTGTGTACCAAAATCAAACGCCATAATAATGTTTGGCGCGTTTACATCAGGCATGTCCAATCTCGGAAGATAACCAGGTTCGGTCTACGCCCATTTTTTTATAGGCGGCATCCCAGCGGTCGTTATAAGGTAAGTTAAAAATCAGATCCATATCGGATTCACAGATCAGCCAGTCACCCCGGGCAATCTCTTCTTCAAGCTGATGTTTGCCCCAGCTCGCATAACCCAAGGCGATCTGATAGCGGCCTACGCCTTCATTATGCGCAATCGCATCCAGAATATCTTTAGATGTGGTAATACAAACATTTTCACCCACAGCAATAGAAGAATGCCAGGTCGGCTGACCGGTATGCAGGACAAAACCGGCCTCAGGTCGCAAAGGTCCACCTTGCAACACTTCATGGGGATTGACATTATCCGCCTCAATATCCAGATCATTCAGCAATTCTTTAATTTGAATACCAGCAGGGCGGTTAATAATGATCCCTTGAGCACCATCTTCATCATGACGGGCCAAATAAATGACCGTATGCGCAAAAAAATCGTCACTTGCATGGGGTGGCGCAATCAGACAACGATGAGTCAGATATTGTTTAGTCACCTGAGCGGCTCTCCAAAAGTCTATATCGTTTGTGATCGTGGTAGATGATTTATCAGGGCAAAAGACTGGATTTTCAATTTGCAAATTGTCTATTCCTTTATTTACTTATCCCACAAAAATGTATCACTGACAACTTAGCTTTGTAGATACTGGGTATAAAAAAACTACAAATAGGTATTTTTTTTATTTTTTCAATAAATCAATAAAATTAGTTTTATTTTATTGAATGGTAAATTCTCGGGCTTATTTATTATCGACTAAGAATATAAAATAAATTTAAGAAGGAATAAGTTTATATATTAGACCTCTTTCATAAATCATTTTTTGCTCAGTTCCAAGTTGTAGATTCCAGCGATTAAATTGAATCTCAAACCAAGCCTTTTACCTCTATTTCGATAACGCTCAGCAAGGATTTTGAAGGTTTTCAAACTGCCAAATACATGCTCAATTCCAATTCTTCTTTTATTGATTTCTTGATTATAGATTTTCAATTCAGGATCCAATTTACAGTGTCTTTTGGTTTTTAA